>NZ_LBIZ01000108.1:0-243681 GCF_028128665.1 Bradyrhizobium sp. CCBAU 45384 | reverse complement strand
TGTCGCCGACTCTTATGCCGAGGCGTCCATCCTATTTGCCGACATGGCAAGCTTCACGCTCCGTGCAGCCGACACAACGCCGGAAGAACTTGTGAGCTTCTTGAACCGCGTATTTTCCCAACTCGATGGTCTGGTCGAACAGCACGAGCTGGAAAAGATTAAGACCTCCGGCGACGCTTACATGGTTGTTGGCGGAGTGCCCGCAGGGAGACCTGATCACCTTCACGCGCTCGCCGGGCTAGCACTCGATATGCGCGAGGCTTTGGCAGGTCTCGTTGATGGAAAGGGTCGTGCAGTGCCGGTGCGGATTGGTGTTGCCACCGGTCCTGTTGTGGCGGGCGTAGTTGGTACGCGAAAGTTCTTTTACGACGTTTGGGGCGATGCCGTGAACGTGGCCTCGCGTATGGAGTCAACGGGTATTCCCGGCCAGATTCAAGTTACCGACAAAGCATACGAGCGCCTAAAAGACGACTTCAGCTTCGAGAGGCGCGGCCCAATCGATGTCAAGGGAAAAGGCGAAATGCAGACGTGGTTCTTGATTGGCCGCAAAGCAACGGCTGGCCGCTTCGATCCGGTAGTCGTCGCGTGACCTTCTTGCTGCTGTCGAACCAAACGGCAACACGTAGAAGCCGCGGACCGACAGGCTATGGGCCGAGCTTTCCGGAGTTCTGGCGTGGCGGTGTTGCCCCATGTCGACAAGATCCTCAAAGGCGCAAAGCCCGCCGACCTGCTCGTGGAAAACAGCCGACTAAAGGCTAACGAGGATGGATGATCCGCCGGCACTTACAGTTAAGATAGGTACGCCAATGGACCTTCGCTTCCGTTAGGGCGTTGCGGCGAGATGTCCGGGGTCAGGGGTAAAGCGGAAGCGCCCCACCGCTAGTCAAAACGGCGCTGTTGACCCAATTCGGACCTCCCCGAGTTGATGCACGCTGCAATTTGGGCGTTCCTGCAATTTCAGCTCGCAGGTCCGCAATAAAGTGCTAGACTCCTCCTTGTCCCGGCGGCGTGGCTAATCTGGTCGTTCGGAGGGCGCTGTGACCGAGCAGCGGGTTCAAAGGCGACTAGCGGCGATCTTGGCCGCCGATGTAGTCGGTTACTCTGCGCTAATGCAGCGTGCTGAGGAAGCGACATACGCCGAGTTCGAGCGACTCAAGCGAGAATTGATTGAGCCTAGCCTCTCTCGCCATGAAGGACGACTTATCAAGACAACGGGTGATGGCGCGCTCGTCGAGTTCGCAAGTCCCTTAGCTGCCATGAGGTGCGCAGTCGAGATACAGGATCATCTCGCCTCGGGCAGCAGTCCCCTAAGGTTACGCGTCGGGCTCAACCTTGGTGATGTTATTGTCGGGCAGGACGGTGAACTCTTCGGCGACGGGATCAATATAGCTGTCCGGCTGGAGGGGGTCGCCGACCCCGGCGGCGTCCTGATTTCCGAAAAGGTCTACAGCGAAGTCGAAGGCAAGCTGGATGTTCGCTTCGAGGATCGCGGCGAGCAGCAGCTCAAAAACATCGCCAAGCCGATCCGCGCTTATGCTGTGCTCGCGGAAACATATAATGCACTGACCGAGACGCTAAGTGCGGCCCCTCCACTCCCAGACAAACCTTCCATTGCGGTGCTTCCGTTCCAGAACATGTCCGGCGATCCCGAGCAGGAGTATTTTGCGGATGGAATGGTTGAGGAGATCATAACCGCGCTCTCGCGTTTCAAATCATTGTTCGTTATCGCTCGCAATTCGAGCTTTACGTTCAAAGGCAAAGCGGTGGACATAAAGGAAGTCGGACGTCGTCTTGGCGTCCACTATGTCCTTGAGGGATCGGTGCGCAAGAGTTCGGGGAAGGTTCGCATCACCGGACAGCTGATCGATGCGGTTACAGGGGAGCACTTATGGGCAGACAGGTTCGAGCGTGAACTAACGGACGTTTTCGCTCTGCAGGACGAAATGACAGTCGCCGTTGTCTCAGCCATTCAGCCAAAATTGCATCGAGCAGAGATGGCGACGGCGGCACGGAAGCGGCCGGAAAACCTCACCGCATATGATTTTTATCTCAGAGTTATACAGCACCGCTATCCGATGACGCGCGAAGGCTTGGCCGAGGCAATAAGGCTCGCTCACCGCGCTCTGGAGCTGGACCCGCGGTTCGGCTCTGTTGCTGCTCTCGCGGCTGACTGTCACATGAACAACATGGGTCTGGGCTATGCGGCCGATCCGCAATTCGACCGCAAAGAAGCCGTCCGGCTTATTCGGTTGGCCTTGAGTGTTGATGATAGTGATCCGGAAACATTGGCATTCGCTTGTGTAATCTCAGCTGTCATAGATGGCGATTATGAGAGTGGGACCGAAATAGCTGACCGGGCGGTCGCGCTAAATCCCAATTCATTTTTCGCATGGAACGGCAGGGGCTGGGTCTATAAACTTGCAGGGCGACCGGAAGAAGCCCTCCGGAGCTTTGAACGCGCCCTGCGCATGAGCCCGATAGACCCGTTGCTGCACCAAACATTTGCTGTGATGGGATACGCATATATTGAGCTTGGCCGCTTTGACGAGGCGATCGTGGCAGGGAAGAAGGCACAACGTCAGAACCCCTCGTTTTCGCCATCTTATCGCTGTCTCGCGTCCGCTTTCGCCCATCTGGGACGTGACGCGGAGGCGCGTGAGGCGGCGGCTCGTCTGCTTGAGACCGATCCCAGCTTTACAATATCCGCGTGGATCGCTCGGGGCGGGCAATCAAACGCGAAGCTGCTGATTGAGGGATTTCGCAAAGCGGGGTTGCCGGAATAGGCCTCGCGGCTTGGACCCGACGAACCAACGGAACGCGCCAGAAGTTCGTTGCGATGGTCCGGAATTGGCCCGAACGCGAAGCGCTGTTGGACCCGAGGGATAGAACGGAAAGGAATGCCAAGCTCGCCGAAGGGAGCAGTTGACCCAAGCCTGTCGCGAAAAACGCGGTATAATGTTTCGCACATTTCATTGCTTGTTGGAGAGCGTTATGCTTGCTGGCGCGTCGCTCAGTACACCATTCACCCGGCTTTTTGGTATTAGGCACCCAATCGTTTCAGCTCCCATGGGGCGGGCGGCCCCACCGGAATTGGTTGCCGCCGTGACGAATGCTGGCGGTCTCGGCGGCCTGGGGCTTACTTGGGATAGTCCGCAACGGATCGTTGAGCTGGTTACCAAGACGCGGCAATTGACGAACGATGGACCTTTCTTGGCGAACTTTGTGCTCGAATGGGATCAGCACGAACGGCTGGATGCTGCCCTGTCTGCAGGAGCTCGTATTGTCTCATTCTTCTGGGGCGATCCAGCGCGATATATAGATCGCGCGAAGGCCGCGGGCGCGATGGTAATACATGGCGTCGGAACGCCGGATGAGGCGCGCAGAGCGGTCGAACTTGGCGTCGATGCGATTGTGGCCCAAGGCAATGAGGCAGGCGGCCACGTCTGGAGTCGGGTCTCGACCATGGTCCTGGTGCCGCTTGTTGTTGATGCGGCAGGCGGGGCGCCAGTGCTCGCCGCTGGTGGAATTGCTGACGGACGCGGGCTGGCGGCGGCCCTCGTGCTTGGCGCTTCCGGCGCCTGGATTGGCACCCGTTTTCTGGCTTCGCCGGAAGCCGCGTATCATGCAGACTACAAGCAGCGCCTCGTCGAGGCAGCTGCGACCGATACGGTTGAGAGCGTGCTGTTCGATGGCGGGTGGCCGAATGCGCCGGGTCGCGCGCTGCGCAATCGAACTGTTCAACTCTGGGAGGATGCGGGCCGGCCGAAGTCCGGATCGCGTCCCGGAGAGGGCGATGAAATTGGTCGCACACCAGAAGGCAATGTCGTTCGACGGTATGCGATCGCGAGTAAGCTCAGCGGCGGCACTGGATCCATCGATGATTTTGTTATTTGGGCTGGCCAATCCGTAGGGCTGGTTCATGATATTCGGCCGGCGTCGGAAATCGTCACAGACGTTGTGCGTGAAGCCAGCGAGATATTGGCTCGTAGCGCCACGTAGACGTAGCGATATGACTGCTATTGATGCTGTTGGACGGCTCCTCGACCGGCACGAGAGTGCCAAGGAGTGGGCGCCGTTTGAGGCTCCCACGATTCTGAGGAGCAGCTTATGCAGTCAATTTCGACGATCGGTCTGGATATCGCGAAGTCGGTCTTCCAGGTGCACGGCGTTGATGCAGCCGGCCAGGTGGTCATACGCCGTCAGTTGAAGCGTCGGCAGGTCCTGGCGTTCTTCCAGAAACTGCCGCCATGCCTCGTCGGTATTGAGGCTTGCGCCTCATCGCACTATTGGTCCCGTGAGCTGGAGACGTGCTCTTGATCAATACGAGCTGGCCGATCCTCCCCACCAGCGGCTGCACTAGGGCAGCTGCGAAGAGCCGCGCATGACATCCTAGCGCGTTATCGAGCACCCGCGCGTGCATGCTCCGTCGTCAACATAGTCTCTCGCGGCCGGTCATGGCTGCTGCTCTTGAAGCCGGGCAATTGCAAGTGACTGGCATCGGGGCCGCTGGCTATATTGTGCGGACGGTTGGCGGCCCCGCTCAGTCCCGATAACGGCAGAATTCGTCACCGTTGTCGTATTCAAAGCAAATCTTCACGCGACGATGGGGCCGATCGTCATCGTAGTAGCGCGAGTGACGATCCATGTCTTCATCATCCCGTTGCATCCGCTGATTTCGACCCATGGTGCGATGGTCCATATCTTCCATCATGCGGCCCATGTGCTGCTGACGCATGCGGTCCATGCCCATCCGATCCTCATCACGCTGCTGCGCTGTCCAGTCCCGTTTTACACGGGTGTCTTCGGCGCTCTGACGGTCGCGTTCGCGAGCCTGGTCTGACTGTTGTGGCGTGCGCTCTGGCTGGACAGGTGTCGTCTGGGGCTGGTTTGTACCAGGGGTGTTGTCCGATTGTTGCGCGACAGCTGCAGTGGAAGCGGGGCCGCCAGATGAGAGCAGCAGGATAGTAAGCAGAGCTGAAATGCGCATTGTCCATCCTCCATAAGATTGTTGCTTCAACGGGGTGGATGGGCGTTGGTTTCTATCGGAGTCTCATAGGTTAATGACTTGGGACGGTAGGGACAGCAATCCAGCCCTAGTTTTCGATGAAGCCGTGGCGGGCGCGCCGCCGCTCTGCGGCCAGCGATGGGAGCTACAGAGGTGTTTTGTTCGAGCGCGAGAGCAGCTATCCGTCGGAGAGCGGCGGGGCGGCATGGCACCGTAAGGGACAGAGGCTCTGGCGGGAGCTGGAGAGAAGGGCGGCGGCGTGATCAAACGTAAACCGAGTGCGAGTGAATGATCGTATAGGAAACTAACGTCATCCATTTCGCAATGTGAAGTTTCAACTCTGGAGCTGTGCGTCGATCTCTGCAAGCCAGCGCAAATTCGCCGCGCCCGCACTGGCCAGATGCACGGCCACGGTGAGAGGTGGCATCGCGATGTCTTCCTCGCCTTGCTCGTGGCGATAGAAATGCGCAGCGTCGATCCAGTCTTTGAAGGATTCAATGAGCTTTAGAGAGACCTGAAGCGTAGTCTTGTCTTCGGATAGCTGTTTTTGCAGAACCGGCTTTAACAACTCGGCAGCCTTTGCCGTCAGCCGAGTCTCACTTGGAAACATCAGCTTGAAAAGTCCTTCGATGGCAAAGAATACATGACGAACTGCACTCTTGGTGTTCGGCGGAGCTTGCCCTAAATCGGCGAGAGCAGACTCGAACAAGTCCAGCGAGTTTCGGTAGCGCGTCGCATTCAGGGCAGCGATTGTTGCAGCTTGGCTAGTCGAGAATTCTTTGTCGAAGGCAAAATGCACTCCACCCGCGCGGTCAACCGCGTAGTGCACATTCTCTTCGGCAAGAATTCGAGCGACGGTGTTGATCCAAGGGGCGACGTAGTCGAGATGGTATCGGCTCTTATTCTGCTCTTGGACAAGAAACCTTGTTGCGACTGTGATCAGGTCCAAAACGTCCTGAAGCGCCCACTTCTCCAGAATCGCCCTCCAACTAAGGTTGGATGACCACGGCGTCGCTATCCCTAATTCTTGCTTGGCAAATTCTGACAGCCCGCCAAGACGGTCGTTCCCATCGATTGCCGAGGCAACGCGCCTGCGCATCTTCGCGCTATCCTGCATCGGTTCTCCTCTTTGCCCATATACGTGTGAGAACCGTTTGCCGACTGGTATGCCGGACTTGGGAATAAAATTAGTCATCTTTGCTGCTGTGCTGAGTCGTTTAAGCGCAGGTTGCCACGTCGCGTGGCGCAACCACTAGTCACGGGGCGAAACTGTCCACACGTGTTGTCGCCCCATTCGATCG
Organism: Bradyrhizobium sp. CCBAU 45384; assembly: GCF_028128665.1. Taxonomy (NCBI): domain Bacteria; kingdom Pseudomonadati; phylum Pseudomonadota; class Alphaproteobacteria; order Hyphomicrobiales; family Nitrobacteraceae; genus Bradyrhizobium; species Bradyrhizobium sp. CCBAU 45384. The sequence goes on along the minus strand of NZ_LBIZ01000108.1, from coordinate 237,375 downwards.
ATCGGATAGGAGGAACTTCGGCCTCACCTCCGCGCCGCGCCCACCAGCACGAGCGCTGATCACTGCCCGAACCGTACCGGCCGCTTCGTGTGCGCCATCGCCTCGAACGCCTTATCCCGCCTAGACCACTATAAAGACCAGCACGCAGTACGCTCCTGCAGCTACTTCTGGAGCAGAAGCTCCTTCTTTCGTGCCATACGCCTCACCGAGCCGGCATGGCGGCCTAACTCGGCCGCGATCTTCCCTACGCCAGCACCCCTCCGGGCCAGTCTAACCAATGCTTTGACTTCCGAGTCGGTCCACTCTTTCGGCTTGGGTGCCTTCATCGTGCAGCGGTCCGCGTTCAACTGAAACGCAGAGCAGTCAATCGGGATTCGTAACTTCGGGAACTGGGAAATTTACGGGTGGTCAGCGGCCGACTAGACGCGCTCTTTCCGTTCGGGATCTGGGCGCGAGCTATCCGCCGGCAGCGAGGGCATCGTAGTTATCCACAGCGAAGGTCTCGCACAAATCTGACACAGCGGCTCCGCAAGGTCTTGTCGCTGCTGCAAAATGCAGTCCCCTACCAAGGGACTGTCCGTCCGTAGTCACCTTGACGAACCGGCAAAGCGACGCGCAGATACATCGTCCCCCGGAGGCTCTCATGTTTTTTCAAATGGAGAGCCGTGTCATGCGTGATCGACTGCAGGTCAGCTTCTGGGGACTGCATCTCACCGCCGAAGGGATCGTGGCGATAGCAGCAGCGCTGCTGATCGTGCTTGTCGTCGTGGCCGCAACCCGATTTTGATGGTGGACAATTCAGGAAATTTTTGTCGGCGGATGACTGACGTACCACTGATAATTCAATGGTGTGTCGGTGTTATCGCGAGAGTGGATTGACTAAGCGCGGCTTGACGAGCGATCGAGCGCGCAAGCAAATAGATCGTCCCGCGAAAGCTCTCTCATTCTTTCAATGGAGAGCCACGCCATGTCGGACAAGCTGCTGATCAATCTCTTCGGTCTCATGACGATCAACGCGGATGGCATCTACGCCATCGGCGCCGCGATTATCATCGTGCTGATCGTCGTAATGCGACGGCAGCGTGATCACCGCCGATAACGATCCGGCCTGTTCGCGTGCGCCATCTGCTCGAACGTCCTCGCCAGTTCTTCCGGACTGTGCTTGTCCTTGAAGGCCAGCCACGCGCTCTTGAACCGCGCCTTGGCTTCGTCGAGCGTTGCCGCGTCGCCGAATGGCGGACCGGGCAGCGTCACCGTGATCGTCCAGAGCCAGAGCGCTGGCGCACGGTCGCTCGCGAAGCGGATACGGCCGATCGGGTGGCCGTTCTCGCGAACCGAGTAGTCGTCTGGGCCGATTAAGCGAAGCGTCAGCATGCTCATGCTCTACAACGCGACCGCACGTCTGCGCCGCGCCTTTCAGGCGGCCTTACTAATACGTGTTCCGCTTATAAATACACGCCGTGAGAACGAATACGGTTCTATATAATTTGCGAGCGTTCTCATCCGGAGAACTACGTGGATCATGCGGGCGATCAATGCCGGCAGGCCGGCGCCGGGGCCAAGGCGGAAGTGGCGAAGGCATACCGGGTGCTCGGTGACGGCCCAAAATAAATTTTACCTCGCAGGTCATTGATTTCGAAATGTTGGCCTTTCTGTTGGCCTTTGCCAGCAAGCCAAGGAAAAACATACGCAAAATCAGATGCTTAAATACCAGTATCCATTACCCGCGAGGTAATCGAATTGGGCCCCCGGCCAGCTCATCTTCCCGAGCACAGGAGAATGACCATGATCGCGCTGCTGCTCTACCGCACCCTTGCAGACCACCTTCTTCCCTGGGCGATGACGCTCGCGAGCCGGATGCTGGCGCGCAGCCTCAACCTGCCGGAGCCGCTGGTGCATTCGACCGGCGACTATGTCGTCGCACATGTCACGGCCTTCGAGCACAGCGTCGGCAGGAGCCTCTGCCCGTCCCGCCTCGCCCGCCTGCTCCGCGCCTGGTGGCGCTGCAGGCATTGAGTTCCCCAAGCCACCCCAACCTAGGAGACTTCTGATGATCGACGCATCCACCTTCCTGCGCCGCGCCCTGCTCGCCGACGCCGTCTTCAGCGGCGTCGCCGCACTCGGATTCACTTTTGGTGCAGGCGCATTTGCCACCCTGTTCAACCTACCCGAGGCGCTGCTGCGCGAAACCGGTCTGTTCCTGATCGCCTACACCGCGCTGGTCGGCTGGCTCGCTTCGCGCACAGCGGTCCTGAGGCCGCTGGTGTTGCTGGTCGTGGTCGGCAACGCCGCCTGGACAGTCGGCAGCATCGCGCTCTTGTTCTCGGGCGCGGTGTCGCCGAACCTTCTCGGCGAACTCATGGTCGTGGCGCAGGCGATCGCGACCGGCGTGTTCGCCGAGCTGCAATATCTGGGGCTGCGCAAGAGCGGCGGTGCAGTGGCGGCGTGAAGCGCTCGTGTCCCCACGCGCTGCAACGTGCTATGCCGTAGGGTGGGCAAAGGCGCAAGGCGCCGTGCCGATCACTCCGGTTGTCGTGGGCACGCTTCGCTTTGCCCACCCTACGATATCCGCGCGTGTGGCAAGCTGTTCGCCGCCGTACGTCGTGACGATCGGGAAACGCCCTTGAAGGCGCGGCTCGACAGGGTGTTTTGCCCGACGGGCTGGCAGCTCACGTAAATGTCCTGGCCACTGCGGATGGAGCAGTTGCAGCCTGAGGACCAATCAGGGGAACTGATGTGAGAGCCAGCCGCCCGGCGGTAACTACGCCTTCGCGCGGCCGACCTTGCCGGCAAAATGCTTGCCGTTCAGCTTCTTCTTTTTCGCCGCGCTGGTTTTTGCACCCGCCTTCTGCGCCTTCCGCTCCACGCGCGCCTTCACCTTGGCGCGTTCGGCCCGGGCTTCGGCGCGCTGCTTCTTGCGCTTGTTTTCGCAGGAAGGGCACTTGCAGCCGATCGGCTTCAAATAGGCTTTGAAATAATCGGTGCCGTAATCGTAGTTGATCTCGTCGCCCGGCTCGATGTTCTTGATGGCGCGGATGTACACTTTCCGCTCGCGCGGGCGCACGTCGGATTCGGCGTTGGGCCGGCAGGAATGGTTGATATAGCGCGCGAGGTTCTTGCGCACCGAGCCGTCGATGGTCCAGCGGTTGTTGAGCTCGAACAGATATTTGTTCTCGATCTCGTCGTGCTCAGGGATGCGGGAGTCCAAGATCGGACCGAAATAACGGATGATCCTTGTGCCCTTCTTGATCGGCATGGTGGCGAAGAGGCCAAGTCCGGTCTTGGAACGGCCGACGCGATAGGCTTTGCGGGGAGCGATGACTGGCATGATCAGGTGTCAAGAGGACGCGGACGAGGCTGCTTGAGCCCGAGCGAAGCCGCTCTTCTAGAACGATTCCGCCCCGCTGTCAGGCCTATCCCTGTATCGTTTGATGCTTGCCCACAGTGAACAATGTGCAGCGCCGCGAGTTCCGTGGCATCGAACGTTTCGCTCGATCAGGTGCCTGAGGGCATCCTGGCAGCCACCGTCGACTTCAGGATCGCTTCCAGAAGCTGCTCTGCCGTGGTGCCTGCGGGCAGCCGCTCCAGGATATCCTCGAGCCGCCCGTCCAGCAGCAGCATGGTGAAGCCATGCACCATCGACCAGGCCCGCGCGATCGCGGCACCCTGCTCGATAGTCAGGGCGTTGCCGCTGATCGGCTCCTGCCGCATCGCGCTGATGGCATTGGCAAGCCCGGCAAACGAGGATTCCGCAGCCTCGTGCAACGAGGGCCTCGAATAGTCGAGCCGCTCGGTGCGGAACATCAACCCGTACATGCCGGGATGCGCCTGGGCATAGGCAACATAGGCTTTTGGCCGCGCCAGGGCCCGCTCCAGCGGCGAGGTGGCCGTATCGCAAGCCGAGGCCATCGCTGCATTGAACTGGCGAAAGCCGATCGCCGCGAGCTCGCTGACGAGGCCGGTGAGATCTCCGAAATGATGGGTCGGCGCGGCATGCGAGACGCCCGCCTCGCGCGCCACCGCGCGCAGCGTCAGGCCGGCGAGCCCATCGCGCTCCAGCACCCGTTCGGCCGCCTGCAGCAGTGCCTCGCGCAAGGCGCCATGATGATACGGCGTCTCGGTCTTCGCTGCTGCCAGGCGGCGCGCGGCACGAGATGCCTGTGATGTCCTTTTGGGGCTCCGCGGCCTACGTGCCGTTCCGCCCTTGGTGTCGCCCCTGGTGTCGCTCTTGGCCATTTGCAAGCTATATGACGCAATATTGACAGTGTAAAGATTTCACTTGACGGAAGCCGCGCCTGGTTCTATGCATCTTTACGATGTAAAGATAGCGAGGGATACGCCGTGCATCATGACGTGACCGCCGAGCGCCGCAACAATATCGCTCCCATCCCGTTCGAGGCGGACGCGCCTTTCCTCAAGATCGTCGGCGAATTGCCGCGCGAGCTGAACGGCACGCTCTATCGCAACGGCCCCAATCCGCAGTTCGATTCCCCCGGCGCCCACTGGTTCGTCGGCGACGGCATGCTGCACGCCTTCCATCTGGAGGAGGGACGCGCCTCCTACCGCAATCGCTGGGTCCGCACCCCGAAATGGCTCACCGAGCACGATGCCGGCCGCGCGCTGTTCGGCGGCTTTGGACGCAGGTTGCCGGATGCGCCCACGAACCTGACCGACGGCGGCGTCGCCAACACCAACATCATCTTCCATGCCGGCAAGCTGCTCGCGCTTGAAGAAGGACATCTGCCGACCGAGATCGAGCCGGGCACGCTGGCGACGCGCGGCTATTGCAATTACCAGAGCCGCATTGCCGGCCCTTTCACCGCGCATCCGAAGGTCGATCCTGTCACGGGCGAGCTGGTGTTCTTCGGCTACAATGCGGCGGGCCCGCTGACCCCTGCCCTCTCCTACGGATCGATCGACGCGGGCGGCAAGGTCACGCGCTTCGAGCGCTTCGAGACGCCCTATGCCAGCATGGTGCACGACTTCATCGTCACCGAACATCACGTGCTGTTTCCGATCCTGCCCCTCACCGGCAGCACGGAGCGCACGATGAGCGGCAAGCCGCCCTATGCCTGGGAGCCCGAGAAAGGCGCCTATGTTGGCGTGATGAAGCGCAACGCCACGGCAAAGGACATCGTCTGGTTCCGCGCCCAGGCCTGCTACGTCTTCCACGTCATGAACGCGTGGGAGGACGGCGACCGCATCATCGCCGACGTCATGCAATTCGAGCAAGCGCCGCTGTTTCCGCATCCCGATGGACGGCCGACGGATCCGGAGAAATCGCGCGCCCGCCACTGCCGCTGGAGCTTCGACCTCTCTGGCAATACCGACCGCTTTCAGCAGACTTATCTGGACGACCTCACCGGCGAATTCCCGCGCATCGACGATCGCCGCGCCGGTTTGAAGAGCCGTCACGGCTGGTACGCCTGCGCCAACCCGCGTCTGCCGATGTTCGGCGCCTTATCAGGCATCGTTCATGTCGACGGCACCGGCAAGCGGCTCGGGCAGTATCTGCTCCCGGCGGGCGACACCGTCTCCGAGCCTGTGTTCGTCGAACGATCGAAGGATGCGGCGGAAGGCGACGGCTGGCTGCTGGCGGTGGTCTGGCGCGCACGGGAGAACCGCAGCGACCTCGCCGTGTTCAACGCCACCGACATCGAAGCCGGCCCCGTCGCGCTGGTGCAGCTCGGCCATCGCGTGCCCGACGGCTTCCACGGCAATTGGGTGGGAGCGCGATAGGTCCCTCCTGTCATTCCGGGGCGCGCCACTTGGCGCGAGCCCGGAATCCATTTCGCATCAAGTGATGCCGCCCGATGGATTCTCAGGTGCGCAATTGCGCACCGTAGCTCGACGCTTCGCGCCGCCCGGAATGACGGGTAGAGGAGATCTCGCATGCATATACCTTCGATCACCGCGAACTATCTCGCCATCCTCGCGCTGATCTACGCCGCGCTCGCGCTGCAAGTCATTCGGCTGCGATGGAGCAGCAAGGCGCCCTTCGACGATGGCGGCGACGAAAAGCTGCGCAGCGCGATCCGGGCCCATGGCAATTTCATGGAATACGTCCCCATCATCACGCTGATGGTCGCGCTGCTCGAAATGTCAGGCGCATCGGCCTTGCGCATTCACGTATTGATGGGCGTGCTTCTGCTGTCGCGGCTGCTACATCCGCTCGGCATGTACGCAAAGCCGGGCTCGCGCAAATTCATGATCTGCCGCGGCGGCAGCATCTACCTGACCATCGGCGTTCTGATCGCCTCCGCGCTGACCATCCTGTCGCGCCTGCCCTGGGCCGCCATGGCGGAGGAGATGTCGGAACAAGCCATTGCGACAATTGAGTTTTTACAGGTCATTCACGTCATTTTGACACTGTAAAGATTTTGCTTGACCCGGCGCCGGCGCTGAACTACCAATCTTGACGTCGTAAAGATTGGTGCGACCGAGGCGACCATGACGATCTTCCTGATCCTTGCCCCCTATGGCGTCTACACTTTCCTGATGTTCATGACGTCGGCCACGATCAGCGTGTTCGCGGGCTCCGCGATCTGTCTCGCCACGATCGCGATCGATGTTGCCCGCGGCCGCTCGGTGAAAATCCTGGCCGCGGGCTCGGCGAGCCTGTTCGCCGGCATCGGCCTCTTCCTCGTGCTGCACCCCACGCTCGGCACGCTCGGCGTCAAGCTCTCGGTCGATATCGGCATCTTCGTCATCTCGCTCGGCTCGATGCTGGCGCGCCGGCCCTTCACGTTGCAATACGCGATCGAGTCCGTTCCGGCCGAGACGGCGGCAATGCCCGGCTTCCTCACCGCCAACTACGTCATCACCGCGGCATGGACCGTGGCCGCGCTGCTGATGATGGCCGCCAACATCGCGCTGCTCTACTTCCCGGGCCTGCCGGTGTGGTCGGGCCTCGCGGTCGCCTTCGCCGCCCGCAACAGCGCGATCTATTTTACCAAGTGGTATCCCGAATATCGTCAGATCAAGTATGGTGCGCAGGCCGCCGCGCTGCCGGAAGCTCCGTGAGACAGGACCGACGATGAAGGACGTATTCGCCCGCCTCGCCTCCGACTTCCTTTCGGCCATCGTCTTCCTGGTGATCTATCTGATCACCGACAACGTCATCCTGGCGACGTCGGTGGCGGTCGCCGGCGCGATCGCGCAGGTGATCTTTGCCCGCGTCAAGGGGCGTGAGCTCGGCTACATGACCTATGCGAGCGTCGCGCTCGTCGTCGTGCTCGGCACGGTGACGCTGCTCACCAACGATCCCCGCTTCATGCTGGCCAAGCCCGCGATCGCGCATTTCGCGATCGGCGCGATCATGCTCAAGCGCGGCTGGATGCTGCGCTACATGCCGCGGATGGTGGTCGAGACCGCGCCGGAATATGTCACCGCTGCGGGCTATGCCTGGGCCGCGCTGATGTTCGCCCTCGGTGCCGGCACGATCATCGTCGCCTCGACCGGCGATCTGAAGCTGTGGGCGTTCTATATCTCGGTGATCGCGGGCGGCGCCAAGGTTTTGGCCTTTGCCGTGCAGTACGTGGTGTTTCGGCTCGCCGTCACCAATCGCCGCCGCGCCGCCGCCCGCGCCTGATTGCCGCTGACACGACGTTAGGCGCGCGAGCCGAGTTGCGCTATAGGCTCGGCCCGGGACTGGTTGCGGATCGTCGCAACCGGCCGGGACAACGTTTGGGAGACGCGAATGGCCGTGGACGGCAACTGGAATCTGACCATGACGACGCCGATGGGCGAGCGCCAGGCAACGCTGAGCCTGAAGCAAGCCGGCGGCACGCTCACGGGCACGCTGGACGCGGACGGCAATACTGCCGAGATTTTTGACGGCACCGTCAACGGCGACAACGTCTCCTGGAAAGTCTCGATCACCAATCCGATGCCGCTGACGCTCGAATTCACCGGCACGGTTTCCGGCGACAACATCAACGGCGAGATGGGCATCGGCCCGATGGGCAGTTTCCCGTTCACCGGAGCACGGGCGTAGAGCTACTCCACCTCCCTGTCATTCCGGGATGCATGCGCAGCATGCAGGCCCGGAATCCATTCTTCCACCAACGTTGAAGCCCGATGGATTCTCAGATGCGCAATTGCGCATCATAGCTCGCGCCAAGAGGCGCGCCCCGGAATGACGGCGCTGGAGCGCCGGCTCAGCCCAGATTCAACTCCTTGAAGAAGTCGTTCCCCTTGTCATCGATGATGATGAACGCCGGGAAGTCGACGACCTCGATGCGCCAGATCGCTTCCATGCCGAGCTCGGGATATTCGAGCACCTCGACCTTCTTGATGCAGTGCTCGGCGAGGTTCGCCGCCGCACCGCCGATCGAGCCGAGATAGAAGCCGCCATATTTCTTGCAAGCTTCGCGCACGGCAGGTGCGCGGTTGCCCTTTGCGACCATTACCATCGAGCCGCCGGCGGCCTGGAACTGGTCGACGAAGGAATCCATGCGGCCCGCCGTGGTCGGACCGAACGCGCCGGAGGCGTAGCCCTCGGGCGTTTTGGCCGGGCCGGCGTAGTAGACCGGATGGTTCTTGAAATAGTCGGGTAGCGGCTCGCCCTTCTCCAGCCGCTCGCGCAGCTTGGCGTGTGCGCTGTCGCGCGCGACGATCATGGTGCCGGTCATCGAGACCCGCGTCTTGATCGGATATTTCGAGAACGTCGCCAGGATGTCCTTCATCGGCTGGTTGAGGTCGATCTTGACGACCTCGCCGCCGAGCGCCTCTTCGACCTGCGGCAGGTACTGCGCCGGATTATGCTCGAGCTCCTCGAGATAGACGCCGTCCTTGGTGATCTTGCCGAGCACCTGGCGGTCGGCCGAGCAGGACACGCCAAGCCCGATCGGCAGCGAGGCACCGTGGCGCGGCATGCGGATAACCCGCACGTCGTGGCAGAAATATTTTCCGCCGAACTGTGCGCCGACTCCGAGCGACTGCGTCATCTTGTGGATTTCCTTCTCCATCTCGACGTCGCGGAAGGCGTTGCCATCGGGCGAGCCGTGGGTCGGCAGCGCATCGAGATAGCGGGCGGAGGCGAGCTTCACCGTCTTCATGCAGAGCTCGGCCGAGGTGCCGCCGATCACGATGGCGAGGTGATAAGGCGGGCACGCGGCGGTGCCGAGCGTCAGGATCTTCTCCTTCAGGAAAGCCAGCAACCGGTCCTTGGTCAGCACCGAGGGCGTGGCCTGGAACAGAAAGCTCTTGTTGGCGGAGCCGCCGCCCTTCGCCATGAACATGAATTTGTAGGCCGAATCTACTTCTGAAGAGCCGCCCTCGGCATAGATCTCGCACTGCGCCGGCATGTTGTTGGCGGTGTTCTTCTCCTCATACATCGACAAGGGAGCAACCTGCGAGTAGCGCAGGTTACGGCGCAGATAGGCATCGCGCGCGCCTTCCGACAGCGCCGCCTCGTCCTCACCGTCGGTGATGACGTTGCAGCCCTTCTTGCCCATGATGATCGCAGTGCCGGTGTCCTGGCACATCGGCAGCACGCCGCCGGCGGCGATGTTGGCGTTCTTCAAGAAGTCGAGCGCGACGAACTTGTCGTTCGGGCTGGCCTCGCCGTCCTCCAGGATGGCGCGGAGCTGTTTCAGATGGCCCGGGCGCAAATAATGATTGATGTCGCCGAAAGCCGCCTCCGACAGCGCCCGCAGCGCCTCGCGCGAGACCACCAGCATGTCCTTGCCCAAGACCTTCTCGACCCTGACGCCCTCGGACGAAATCTTCTTGTAGGGCGTCTCGTCCTTGCCCAGCGGAAACAGCGGGGTGTGCTTGTAGGGCGGGACGGGCTTGGACTGGTCGGGGAAGGCGGTGGGAGCGTTCATGGGGCGATCTCGGGTTTTGCAGCCCTGGCGGGCCTCTCAGCATGGAAGCGTTCTAAGCTTTTTTGCTACAAAGGGAAGGCGTCCTGGCGCGGCCGGGGCATCCCGATTCGGTGCTTTATTTGGGTGCCATGACGGCCATTTTTGCCGCCTACCTTCAATAGCTGGAATTGTGCCCGGTCGAGCCGGGTTGCACCCCTTGCGCTTCGCGCGCGGCGACGGTTGAATGCGCGCCCTCAAGGGGCTTTTCATCATGATTTCCAGACTGCACGTCCGCGGCGCGATTATTGTAGCCGCCGCAATCACCGGCCTTGTGACCCTCGCCGCGCCCGCGCGTGCCGACCAGTGCGACGACATCGCCAAGCAGCTTGCCGGCGGCATCGACGGGTTGAAGGTCAACTTCAAGGCTGCCAACATCATCTACCTCACCCATCCCGCGGCGAAGGAGCTGTCGCTCGGCTGCCGTTCTCAGGGACAGGCCTATTCCAACGAGCTCTACGCCAAGGGCGACCGCAAGCCGACGCCGCAGTTCTATGACCTCGTGGCCTCCGCGGCCGCGATCATCTTCACAGTGACCAAGGACGACACCACAACCGGCGCGACGCGCTGCCTGAAGCGCATGGGCCTGCTCCGCGGCGACAAGATCACCATGCGCTACAAGCGGCTCAACATGGAATGCACCCGCACCAAGACGGAAGCCGCGATCGCGATCACGCGGCCCAAGGACGAGTAGGCCGGGCTGCCTTCACTCCTTCCCCGAGTGTAGAGGGCATCGCGACGCTGCCCACCACGTACTCCGTCATTGCGAGCGCAGCGTCTTTCCACGGAAGGATTCTGGATTGCTTCGCTGCGCTCGCAATGACGAGGAGAGGCCACTGGCTCGCCGGGACATCGGGACGATTGGCGCGAGAAAACGTCATTCAACCCACCCGATCCCTCGCATTTTAACGATTCGTTTGAAGGAAACTTCGTCCCTCGCAGGGCAGGGTCATCAGGTTCAATCTGTGAGGATCCGTGGATGAGCGTTTCCAGCGTTGCGCCGCCGCCTGTCACGATCGTGGTCCCGAGCTACGACACGACCAAGCAGGCCGACGACCAGACCAAGACCCAGGACAACGACCCGACCTACCAGCCGACGCCGCCGGCGCCGCTGCCGCCCGGTCAGGGCACCCGGATCGATCAGCTCGCCTGATCGAGCTTTTCTGCGATGGATCGCCCGGTCCCGACGGCCGGGCTTTTCGCGTGCCCGGCCGCAACTTGCCGGATAGCGCGACCTCAGGCGTCGAGCTCGCGATAGCGCCGGAAGATGCCCTGCTCATTGAAGGGAATGCGGCGCTCGCTGCCGAGATAGGCCTTGATGTTCGGCCGTGCGGCGACGCGGTCGTGCAGGCCGACGAGACCAGGGATATTCTTCTCGAACGCTTTCATGCGCCTGGGAAAGGCATAGCGCAGTCCGGCGACGATCTGGAATAGCGAGAGATCGACGTAGGTTAGCCTGCGACCGGTGACATAGGCGCCGCCCTTTCCGTCGAGAAGCCGCTCGAAATAGCCGAGATATTTCGGCACGCGCTCGTCCCAGAAGTCGGCCGTGCGCTTCTTCGCCGGCGCCTTCTGGTCTTCGTAGTACTGCGAGGGCCCGAGCGGATGATGGGTGTCGTGGATCTCCACCGCGAAATCGCTGATCGTGAGCTGAAGCTGGTGCACCCAGAGTTTGCCCGCTTCCATCTTCGGCGCGAGCCCATGTCGCGCGCCGAGATAGAGCAGGATGTTGGCGGTCTGGCCAATGACGAGCTTGCCCGCTTTCAGGAACGGCGGCGCAAAGGGCGGCGTGCCCTTGCGGGCCTCCATCATCTTCATCATGGCGTCGCTACCGCGCGGGCCGCGTGCGACGTCGACGTAGGCCGCACCCGCCTCCTCCAGCGCCAGCCGCACATATTCGCCGCGACCCTGGATCTCGGGCCAGTAATAGAGCTCGTATTTCATGGGGGGGGTCCGTGAGCGTGGGAGCGACGGGCCCAATGTAGCATGCGGTCGGATGTTCCGTCAGGATGAGACGGCGCCGCCTTGCTGACGCTCCATCACGCCGGTCCCCCGAACGCCGTGTCGATTAATTGCTTCCCGAGATCGTGGCGCCGGGCGAGCATGCCAACATAGGCCGATCCTCAAGCGACCGGCCGGGGAGGACGCGGGAGTCTGTGGCGGAACCGTTCAGGGCGGTCTCCGCGGTCGCATCGGGGCTGCCGCCGGGCGCGGCGCGAGGGAGATCGTCATGCACTGGAACACCGTCCGCCCAATCGCAGCACTTGCGCTTTGCTGCCTTGCCATCAGTCCAGGCTGCGCCTCGGCCGCGGAATTGCTCAAAGCCCGGCTTGCGCAAAACCTCGGACCGATCTCCGGCCTTGGGCCAAGGCCGCCATCAAGACCAGGGCGGATCTTCGCGGCAAGCGAATCGGATTCACCGCCGGCACCGGCAGCGAGGTTTACACGGCGACCTTGCTGAAGTCGGCGGGATTGACGGCCAAGGATGTCACCCTCGTCAACCTGCGGCCGCAGGAGATGCTGCCGGCGCTCGCAGCCGGAAGCATCGATGCGATCGACACCTGGGAGCCCCACATCGCCAACGCGAAGAAGGCCCTGGGCGAAGCCGTCGCCGAGCTCGATACTTCAGGCACTTATTCCGAGACGTTCAACATCGTCGTCATGAGGCCCTATCTGGACGCCAACCCCGCGCTGATCGAGCAGTTCATCGCCACACTGATCGATGCGGAGGTCTGGATGAAGGCACATCCGGATGACGCGATCACGGTCGTGGCGGACGCCGTCGGCATGAAGCGGGACGAACTCGCCACGATCTGGACCGATTATGTTTACCGGGTGCGTCTCGACGACCGGCTGGTCGAGATTCTCAAGACCCACTCCGCATGGCGCCTCGAGAGCGGCAACCATCCTCCGGGAGCTGTGATGCCCGACTTCAGCAAGGTCGTCGTCAGCGAGCCGCTGAACAAGATTGCCCCCGAACGGGTCACTCTTTCGTGGAAATAGGCCCCCGCACAGCCATGCAGGACGGCACCTCGGCGCCACAGCAGATTGCTGTTCGCAGCAGCGGCCGCAATCTGCGGCCGGATTCAGCCCGTCTTCGCCGCCTCAATATTCTGGTCGGGGCGCTGTCGCTGCCGCTGTTCGTCGGCCTCTGGGAATTGGCGTCCCGCTCCGGGGCCGTCAACATGGTGCTGTTTCCGCCGCCGACGGTGGTTGCCGCGGCCGTGCTCGAGTGGATACGAAGCGGACAATTCCTCGGCGATCTCACGGCCAGCCTCTATCGCGTCACCACGGGCTTCATGGTGGGCGGCGCCCTCGGCATCCTGCTCGGCATCCTCACCGGCCAATTCCCGGTCATGTCGAGCCTGCTGTCACCGCTCTTCCACATCCTGCGGCCAATTCCGCCGATTGCTTTCGTGCCGATCGTCATTCTCTGGTTCGGCCTGTCGGAGGCGGGCAAACTCTTCCTCGTCGTATGGGGCGTGTTCTTCACGGTCTGGCTTTCGACCCATATCGGCGTGCAGAAGGTCGACCGCGGCCTGATCCGGGCGGCCTTGATGCTCGGCACGCCGCGGCGGCAGATGCTGCAGGAGATCGTGCTGCTGGGCGCGCTGCCCTACATCGTGGTGGGCTTGCGCACCGCTGTCAGCATCTCCTTTTACACGCTGGTCGCGGCCGAGCTTGCCGGCACTTTCGCCGGCATCGTTTACCGGATCGAGATTGCGCAGCAGAACATGCAGACGGGCCAGGTCATGGGCGGGCTCGCCGCGCTCGGGTTGATTTCGTTCATTGCCGACCGGCTGTTTGCGGTTCTTGCCGAACGTACCGTCTGGTGGCGCTGATGTCGGGATCTCGATCGATCGTGAAACTGGCGCTGGCAAGCTCACCGGCCTCCGTCGAGGAGGCGCGGAAGCAACCGGCCATTCAAGTCTCGAACCTGAGCATCGTGTTCGACACCCATCGCGGGCAGACCGTCGCGGTGGATCGCGTGTCCTTTGACGTCGCGCCTGGCGAGTTCGTCTGCATCGTCGGGCCCTCCGGCTGCGGCAAATCGACGGTGCTCAACACGATCGCCGGACTGGAAGTGCCTTATGAAGGCGACATCCTGGTGGAAGGCTCGCCTGTTGGCGGCCCGCGGTCCGATGTCGGCATGGTGTTCCAGCAGCCGCATCTTTTCCCCTGGAAGTCGGTCCGCAGGAACATCGCGCACGGCCCCAGGATGCATGGCAAGTCCAGGAAGGAAGCGAATGCCATCGCCGACGATCTGATCGCGATGATCGGTCTCAAGCGTTTCGCCGACGCTTATCCGAACACGCTGTCCGGCGGCATGCAGCAGCGCGTGGCGATCGCGCGGGCGCTGGCCAACCAGCCCCGCGTGCTGCTGATGGACGAGCCCTTCGGGGCCCTCGACGCGCAGACCCGGGCGGTGATGCAAGACAATCTGCTGGAACTGCGCGACCGGATCAACGCAACGATCGTGTTCGTCACGCATGACATCGATGAAGCCATCGTGCTGGCCGACCGCGTTCTCATCATGAGCGCGGGACCCGGCCGCATCCTGCGCGAGGTCGCGGTCAAGCTGCCGCGTCCGCGGTCGAGCACGATCATGGTCGAGCCAACCTATCTTTCCCTCAAGAAGGATTGTCTCGACGTCATCCGCGCCGAAGGATTGCGGGCGTTCAATCAGTCGGACGCGAGCTGATCACCTCGACCTCGCAAATCGAGAGGAGAATCGCATTGCGCTGGCATGGTTCTTGAATCATCGACGCCGGGTCTCATGGTGGAGCCGGCGATGCACAGGGCGAACAGCGCGATAGCGGCAGGTGTGATGCTGGCCGAGTCGGATGACCTCGTCAGGCCGCTGCCTGGCCTGCTCGATGGCCTCAACCGGGCCGATCGCAATCGCCTGCGTGCGATCGGACGCGAGAAGACGCTGGAAGCCGGCCAGCTGGTCTGGTCTCAGGGCGACGCACAGGTCGGGATCTACCTGATCAGCGAGGGGCGCATCCGCAGCTATTATGCGGCGCCGTCAGGACGCGAGGTCACCCTCGCCTACTGGTTTCCCGGCAACTTCGTCGGCGGCCCCGACATGTTCGGAACGGGCCCACATATGTGGACGTCGGTTGCGGCCGAACGCAGCCAGCTGACGTTCATGCCCGGACCGGCGCTGCGGCGGCTTGCGCTGGAATCGGCGGCGATCGCCGTCGCCTTGCTGGATGCCCTGGCGTTCAAGGCGCGATGCTATTCGGCGATGGCCCAGATGCTTGGGACGCGCTCGGTGACCGAGCGGCTGCACAGCCTGCTGATTTTCCTGTCGCACGTCTACGGCGTGAAGCGCGACAACGAGATCGTCGTCGGCATGCCGTTTACCCACGGCGATCTCGCCAATCTCATCGGGTCCACCCGCCAATGGGTGACCGTGCAACTCGCGCGGCTCCAGGGGGAAGGCGTGATCCGGTACGACAGATCCGTGATTTCGATCCTGGATCTTTCGATGCTCGGGCAGGAGATGGAATAATCTCCGCCTTTCAGGCGCTGGGCTTCAATTCGAAGGCCGCTCGGTCTGCACCAGCCTCGAATCGCCGCGCCAGTCCGATCAGCGCGCGATCGTGCCAGGCCGGCGCCAGCAGGGTCACGCCCATCGGCATGCCATCAGGCAATGTCGCATTCGGAACCGCTACGCCGCAGAGATCAAGCAGATTGGCAAAGTACGAATAGTAGCCGAGGTGATTGTTGAGCGTGATCGGATCGCGCAGCATCTCTTCCAATGTGAAGGGCCGCGGTGCGGTCGGGACCACCAGCGCGTCGATCCCCGCAAAGATCGCCTCGGCGTCGCGGCGCAGCCGGTGCAAACGGTGAATCGCCCCGAACGTATCGATCGCCGAATAGCCGGCGGCTGAAGCCAGCACGGTCCTGGTGACATCGAGCAGGGAGCCGGACTCGATGTCCAGGAGCGCAGCGATTGCCGAGTGCCGCTCGGCGACCCAAGGTCCGCTGAACATCAACTCCCCGGCCTGGCGGAACGGGGTGAAGTCCACCTCAACAGCCGTTCCGCCGATCTCGGTGAAACGCGCGCAGGCGCGCTGATAGAGCTCGCCGCATTCGGGCATGCCGAAGCATTCGAGATCGGCTGATGCAATGCGGCCGAACCGGAACGATGACAACGATCCTCCCGCGAAGGAAAACGCCCTCGGTCGGCGGCTGTAGGGATCTTCGAAGTCGAACCCTTCGATAATGTCGAGGATTGCCTCGCCATCGCTGACGGTATTGCAGAACACCGAAACGCAATCGATCGTCGGACAATTCGGCACCAGCCCGCGTGACGACACCAGCCCAACGGTCGGCTTGATTCCGACGATGTTGTTGAAACCGGCGGGTATGCGGCCGGACCCGCCGGTGTCGGTGCCGAGCGCGAACGCCACGTGCCCTGCCGCCACGGCGACCGCAGACCCGGAACTTGAGCCGCCCGCAACATAGCGCGCGTCGGCAACCGACGCGCAGGGGCCATAGGGCGAACGCGCGCCGGACAAGCCTGTGGCGAACTGATCGAGATTGGTCTTTCCGAGGCAAATTGCGCCGGCCGCGCTGAGGCGTTCGACGCTGCGCGCGGAATGCCACGGCGTGTAGCTGAACGCCGGGCAGGCGGCGGTGGTCGGCATTCCCTCGACGTCGATATTGTCCTTCACGCCAAAGGGAATGCCGAGCAGCGGAAGATGTTCGCCCGTCCGCGCGCGCGCCACGAGCTTGCGGCATGCTTCGAGCGCCTCCTCGCGCGGGCGGACATAGATCCAGCAATTGCGGTCGCGCTCGGCCTCGATCCGGTCATAGGCAGCTTCAATCGCCTCCAACGGCAAGGACGAATTTCTGGCGGGGTTGTCGTGATGTGTCCTGGAGTGCGCGACGGACTGGCTCACCGAATATCTCCTTCTGCACCTGGCTGGCGCGAAGTTGCGGGAGCTCGGCGCAGGCAACAAGCAATTAAGTGCTTCCCGCAAAATGCTCGGCCGTATCAGGACATCGGCGGCTCAAAGAAAAAGGGCGCCGTGCTTGAGGCACGACGCCCTCGTTTGTTGCTCTGCGTGCGATCAGTTGGTCTGCTGGATCGCCGACAATTCCCAGGGGCTGCCCGGGCGGCGCGCGAAGGTCCAGACTTCGGTGACCTCGCCAGGCTGCTCGCTGCCGGCGACGATCGCGCCGGTGCTGCGGTCGACCGTCTTGTCGGTGAGCGAAAAGCGCATCGCCACGGTCGCGTAATCAGTCTCGCCTTCACGCCAGGCTTCCGCGAGATCGCCCTGCAACAGCTTGACGTTGGTCACCTTGTTGACGACGTTGCGCGCGCGGTTCTGGGCAAGGTCCTGCTCGAAATAGGAGACCATTTCCGGCGTCGCGAGCGTGTGCAGCTTTGCGACGTCCTCGTTCGACCACGCCGACTGGATGTCGCCGAGCAGGCGCTCGAACGCCTCATAATCAGCAGGCTTGATCTCGAGCGGCGCGTTGTTGGCGCCGAAGCCGAAGCCGCCGCCCAGACCAGAGCCAAGACCGCCACCAAGGCCGCCACCGAGACCGCTGCGATTGCTCGTCTGCGGTCCCGCACCGGCATAGGCCGCCTGCGGCGAATTGCGGCGCTGCCACCAGGACATCGCCAGCCGCACCACGAACACGACGAGCACGATCTGGATGATCAGGCCCAGGAACGACGACAGGCCGCCGAGACCGCCGAACAGGCCACCACCGAACAGCATGCCGAGCAAGCCGGCGCCGAGGAAGCCGGCCGCAAGACCACCCAGGAAACCGCCGCCGCGGTTGAAAAAGCCGCCGCGCGAAGGCGCGGTTGTGCTCATACCCGCGCCCGGCTGGCTATAGGTGCGGTTGAATTGCGAGGTCGAGCCCGGCGCGGTCGTGGTCGACGGCGGGGCCGAGAAGGTCCGCGAACCGCGCGAACCCGACGAGAAGCCGCCGCCGACGCGGGCGTCAGCGGACGAGATCGCCAGCGCCGTCGGCAGCGCGAGCGCCAGGACGACGGCAATCGTCTTCACGAGACTGCGGGACCATTGCGAGAAATTCATGTTCGTTTCCCAAATCCCCGGCATGGGGACGTGCCAGTAACATGGGCAGACTTCTCCAAAAAGGAAGCCGGTTTCGGAACCCGCGGCTGCGGCCCTCGGTCGCGGGGACACGGTAAAAGTCCATATTTGACGGGGGGTTGGCCGGATACGTGCGGGAACTGTGGTCGCGGGTTACCGGCAGGGGGAATTCCGCTCCCTCCCCGTCATTGCGAGCGCAGCGAAGCAATCCAGACTGCCCCGCCGGAAAGATTCTGGATTGCTTCGCTACGCTCGCAAATGACGGAGTCTGAGGCGCCTCCGTCCCTACCTCACTCACCCCTGCTTCGTCATCGTCTCCTTCACCGCCGCCACGAGCTGGCTGAGCGTGAACGGCTTTGGCAGGAAGTCGAACTGCTGGCCCTCGGGCAGGCTCTTCTCGAAAGCATCCTCGGCGTAGCCGGAGACGAAGATGAAGCGGATATCAGGGTTCTTCTCCCGCATCGCCCTGAGCAGCGTCGGACCATCCATTTCCGGCATGACGACGTCAGAAACGACGAGATCGATCGCGCCGCTCTGCTCGTCCAGCACCTCCATCGCCTCGACGCCGTTCTCTGCCTCGACCACGGTATAGCCGCGCGAGCGCAGGCCGCGAGCATTCAGCGCGCGCAGGCCCTCTTCGTCCTCGACCAGCAGAATGGTGCCCTGCCCGGTGAGATCGGTGCGAGGCTTGGCCTCCACAGCGGCGGGCGCAGCGTCCTTGGCAGCGCCGTTCGTCGCGGCGGCCACGGCCGCAGGCTGCTCGACCTGGACTTCCGGCTCGGCGTGGTGACGCGGCAGGAAGATGTGGAACGAGGTGCCTTGTCCCGGCTGGGAATCAACGTAGATGAAGCCGCCGGTCTGTTTGACGATGCCGTAGACAGTCGAAAGGCCAAGGCCGGTGCCCTTGCCGACTTCCTTGGTCGAGAAGAACGGCTCGAAGATCTTGTCGCGGATATCAGCGGGAATGCCGGTGCCGGTGTCGGCAACTTCAATCCGCACATAGTCCGCCGCCGGCATGCCCTTGTAGGCGAGCTTGCCCGCCTCTTCCGTCGCGACGTTGGCGGTACGGATGATCAGCTTGCCGCCGTCGGGCATGGCATCGCGCGCGTTCACCGCGAGATTGACGATGACCTGCTCGAACTGGGAGACGTCGACCTTGACCGGCCAGAGGTCGCGGCCGTGGATCAGGTCGAGCTTGACCTTCTCGCCGATCAGCCGGCGCAGCAGCATGGTGAGATCGGAGAGCGCATCGCCGAGATCGAGCACCTGCGGCCGCAGCGTCTGCCGCCGCGAGAAGGCGAGCAGCTGCCGCACCAGGGTCGCAGCCCGCGTCGCGTTCTGCTTGATCTGCATGATGTCCTGGAACGACGGATCGGTCGGCTTGTGCGCGTTCAGCAGGAAGTCGTTCGCCATCATGATGGCGGAGAGCACGTTGTTGAAGTCGTGAGCGATGCCGCCGGCGAGTTGGCCGACCGTCTCCATTTTCTGCGACTGGTTGATCTGATTCTCCAGCGCACGCCGCTCGGTGGTCTCGAGCATGTGCACGATCGCGGCTTCCGCATCGTTCTCGGCGGCATCGACCGGCGTGACGAAGAACTGGCCCCAGCGCTCCTTGCGTCCTTCCAACGCCACCTCGACCGGCGCGATGTCGGCCTGATTTTCGGCCGCCTGATTGATGGCTGCAATCAAAAGGTGCCGATCGCGCGCATTGACCGCACGGAAGATCGACTTGGAGGCGCTGTCGAGCCCGAGGCCCTGCGCGAGCTTGGCGTAGCGCGCATTCGCGCGCACGACGTTGCCGCCGCGATCGACGGTGGCGATCGCCATCGGCGTGTGGTCGAAAAAGCGCATGAAGCGCACTTCGGCCGCACGATCAGGATCGCTGCGCTCGTCACGGGCGCGGCTGATGACGAGCGTGCGCGAGGGTCCCGGCGCGCCGTCGGCGCCGAAGGCGAGCTTGTGATAGAGCCGGACCGGCATGGTCTTGCCGGTGCGCATGCGCAGATCGATGTCGAAGACTTCGGTCTTCACCTCGCCCGGCACCGCCACGATCGAAGACAGCAGCGAAGCGCCGTCGCCCGAGACGATGTCGGCGAGCTTCAGGCCGCCCGAGCCGATCTCGGCGAGATCATAATCGAGCCAGTTGGCCAGCGTCGCGTTGACATAAGCGAGCTCGCCGGCGGGATTGACCGAGAAGAAGCCGCACGGCGCGTGATCGAGATATTCGATCGCGTGCTGGAGCTCCTGGAACACGTCCTCCTGGCGCTCGCGGTCGCGGGTGATGTCGGCGATCGACCACACCGCATATTTGGCCTCGCGCTTGCCGGTGCCGAGCGGACGCACCCGCATGCGCAGCCAGCGCCCGTGGCTGCCGTCCTGGCCGGAAATGCGCACCTCTTCCTGCTGCCGTTTTCCTTCACGCGCGGCTTTCAGCAGGCGGAACACGGCTTCGGAAACGTCAGGATTGCCGATGAAGACGCGCTCCACGGGGCGCACGTCCTGCGGGCCGGCGGCACCGGTCAACGTCAGATAGGCCGCGTTGGAATAGACCACATGGCCGCGCGGATCGGTCACGGCGAGGCCGTCGAAGGCATGGTCGGAGATGCGGCCGATGATGGGATCGTCGAGATTACGGTCGGCGAAGCGGATGATCCCGGCGGCGAAGGCGAACAGGTTGAACAGGCCGATCATCGCCAGCACGGCGAGGATGCCGAGGATGTAGGGCTGCGCCTGCGCGCGCCCGAGCGTCATCAGGCCGACGGCGACCGCGACGAGGCCGGCGGCCACCAGCAGCACCAGCGCAATGCTGCCCGAGCGCGGCGACGGCTCATGCGCCGCAACGGGCTCGCGTGACAGATCGTGGTCGGTCTCGGCGGTCATTTCACGCTAGGGCAGCCTGTCGGCAGAGAATCAACGTGCCACAGGGCACGTCGGGTCCTCCCTGCCTGAATCGGACCCGCAGACGCAAGGGCGACAGGGGCGAAAGGTACGCTGATTCCCAGTTTACGGCCATTTCCGGTACTTTTCCGGGGTTTTATTGCCGCGCGGCACTGAAACCGCGCTTCAGCCGGATGACATAGCCGATGACTTCGGCGACCGCATGGTAGTGCTCGACGGGGATTTCCTTGTCGATTTCTGCGGTCGCATAGAGCGCGCGGGCCAGTGGCACGTTCTCGACGATCGGGATGTCGTGCTCGCGCGCGATCTCCCGGATCTTGAAAGCGAGATTGTCGACGCCCTTGGCGACGCAGATCGGCGCCGACATGCCGCGTTCGTAGGATAGCGCCACCGAATAGTGGGTCGGGTTGGTGATGATCACCGACGCCTTGGGAACCGCCGCCATCATGCGCTTCTTGGAGCGCTGCTGCCGCAACTGCCGGAGCTTGCCCTTGATGTGCGGGTCGCCTTCGGACTGCTTGAACTCTTCCTTGATCTCCTGCAGCGACATCTTCTGCCGCTGGAACCAGCTGCGATACTGGAAGAAATAATCCCCGATGGCGATGATCGCGAGCGCTGCGACCACCGCGCCGAGCAGATGGACGGTCAGGCTGGTGGAGGCGCCCAACATGGCCATCGGATCGAGCTTGACCATCGCCTCCATGCGGTGCCGCTCCGGCCACAGGATCGTGGTCATGACCACACCGAGCACGACCAGCTTGCCGATGCCCTTGAGAAAATTCACCCCTGCCTGCTTGCCGAAGATGCGCTTGAAGCCGGCAGCCGGCGAGAGCTTGCTGAATTTGGGAATGAGGGATTCGGTCGACCACACCAGCCTGTGCTGCAGCATATTGCCGGCAATGGCCGCGATCACCAGCATCAAGAGCGGCACGCCGACCGCAGCCAGCACCGCGACCTCGATCTGCTGCATCAGCGCGAGCAGATTGCCGGAATCGGTTTTGATCATCCAGGAATTGGCGAGC
This sequence comes from Bradyrhizobium sp. CCBAU 45384, assembly GCF_028128665.1. Classification (NCBI taxonomy): domain Bacteria; kingdom Pseudomonadati; phylum Pseudomonadota; class Alphaproteobacteria; order Hyphomicrobiales; family Nitrobacteraceae; genus Bradyrhizobium; species Bradyrhizobium sp. CCBAU 45384. The sequence goes on along the minus strand of NZ_LBIZ01000108.1, from coordinate 215,505 downwards.
AGATTGCGCAACGGCGTCAGCAGGCCGCTGCCGACCGAGCCCGAGAAGGTCGAGACCACCAGCGTGCCGCCCGCGATCATGAACCAGGTGTTGATCTCCTGGCTTTTGGCGACGTCGCCGCGTTCGAGCGCCTGGTCGAGGCGCTTTTGCGTCGGGTCTTCTGTTTGACTCTCTGGATCGTTGTCTTCCGCCATCGATCACCCGTCACTTGAGCGGCAGCATCTGGTGCATGACGCCGATGAAGTAGTCGAGATAGGTGCCCATCATCGCGGTGAGCACCACGGCCAGCACCATGAAGCCCGCGAAGATCGACAGCGGCACGCCGACGAAATAGACCTGCATCTGCGGCATCAGGCGCGCCAGCACCCCAAGTCCGATGTTGAAGACGAGGCCGAACACCAGGAACGGCCCCGACAACTGCAGGCCGAGCAGGAACGCGGCGGAGAAGGCGCGCGTCGCCAGCGAGGCGACGTCGCCGCTCGAGACGGTCTCGCCCGGGGCAAAGATCGAATAGCTGTCGTTCAGCGCCGCGATCACCAGATGATGGCTGTCGGTGGCGAACAGCAAGGTCACGCCCAGCATGGTGAGGAAGTTGCCGACAAGAACGCCCTGCTGCCCCTGGGTCGGATCGACCGAGGTGACGAAGCCAAGTCCCATCTGCTGCGCGATCACCGCGCCCGCGACCTGGAGCGCCGCGAGCGTCACGCGCGCGGTGGCGCCGAGCACGATGCCGATCACGATCTCATGCAGCATCAGGACCAGCATCGGCGCGAGCGAGCCCATGTCGATCTGATAGGCATTGCGATGCAGCGGCAGGATGATCAGCGTGAGCAGCAGCGCGATCGACAGCTTCACCCGCGTCGGGATGTTGGTCTCGCCGAGCCCCGGCAGCAGCATCACCATCGCGCCGACCCGGGCGAAAGCGAGCATGAAGGCCGCGGCAAGTGCCGGCAGCAGCGAGACGTCGATGCGCATGGTGGGCGCATTGTGCCTCAGCCGCCGATGATTCGCGACGAGATCCGCAGCATGTGGGAATGCAGCGCGTCGGCCATGAACGGCAGCGCCAATAGCATTGTGGCAAAAATGGCCAGGATCTTCGGCACATAGACCAGCGTCTGCTCCTGGATCTGCGTCAGCGCCTGGAACAGCGACACGATCACGCCGACCACCAGCCCGACCACCATCAGCGGCGAGGACACGATCACGATGGTCCAAATCGCATCGCGGGCGACGTCGAGGGTCTCGGGTCCGGTCATTTGCAATTTCTCACTCTGTCTTGTCATTCCGGGGCTCGCGAAGCGAGAACCCGGAATCCATTCAGCCGCGTCATCTGAGCACCATAGATTCCGGGCTCGCGACTTCGTCGCGCCCCGGAATGACGATCAGATCGGCATCTTCATGATGTCTTCATACGCCGCGATCACGCGGTCGCGGACCGAGACCAGCGTGGACACCGCGACATCGGTGTCTGCGACCGCCGTCACCACGTCCATGACGTTCGCCTTGCCGTTGGCCATCGCCACGGTCTGCGCGTCGGACTTGCGGCCGGATTCCATGACGCTGCCGACGGCGTCTTTGAGCAGCGCGGCAAAGGACTGCCCGTTCGGCTCGCTGCCCTTGCCCGCGCCGGTGTTTTCCAGCACGCGCGCAAGATTGGCGTAGGCATTGGCCGCGATTGTCGGTGTTGCCATGGCTTAAATTTCCTGTTCAGGCCTTGAGGATGTCGAGCGTGCGCTGGATCATCCGGCGCGTTGCACTGATGATGTTGACATTGGCCTCGTAGGACCGCTGCGCATCGCGCATGTCGGTCATCTCGACCACCGAATTCACATTGGGATATTTGACGTTGCCGGAGGCGTCCGCCGCCGGATTTGTCGGCTCGTATTTGACGCGAAAGTCGGACTGGTCGGGCTTGATCCTGCCAAGCGTGACCACCTGCGCGTCGAGCGTGCGGTCGAGCGCGGAGGAGAACGTCGGCACCTTGCGCCGATAGGGATCGCCGCCTGCGGTGGCCGAGGTCGAATCCGCATTCGCGATGTTCTCGGAGATCACCCGCATGCGCCCGGCCTGGGCCCGCAGGCCCGAGGTCGCGATCGCCATGGAGCGGGCAAAGTCACTGCTGTCGTTGGCCATGATCTAGTTCCTCTCGCTCTAGCCTTTGCCAATCGCGGTCTTCAGAAGATGCAGGCTCTTCGAGTAGAGCGAGGTCACCGCCGCGTAGTCCATCTGGTTGTTGGCGGACTTCATCATCTCCTCTTCGAGATTGACGGCGTTGCCTGCGGGGCGGGTCTCGAAACCGGCGTTCTTGTTCTGGTCGAAGCTCGAGGCCGCACCCGACGGCGTCATGTGGGAGGCGCTGGTGACAGTCATGGCCAGGGTCCCCATCGAGCCTGTGGTGGCTCCGTTCTTGTCGAACTTCGGCTCGACCAGCTCCCGTGGCCGGAAATTGGGGGTGTCGGAATTGGAGACGTTCTCGGACAGGACGCGCTGGCGTTCCTGGTGCCACTGCATCTTGGTGCGAAGCGCCGACAGCACCGGAAGATCGTTGATGGACATCGTTGCGGCTCCTTCCGCCTCTTGCGGACCCTGAGATCCGAAGCTAGGCAGAATTTGCCGCGTGTATGGTTAACAGGTGGTTAAGGCACGGTGGATCCATGTTTCCGATTGAGACATGTAATCCCGCCGCCTGATTCGACCCGTTCCAAAAGCCGCATTAACCCAACCGCTTGGCGACGCATGCGCAGGCCAAGAAGTCGTTTTGGATCGGGCGATTCATGGGTTATTAAGAGTTGGGGACGGCAAAACTTGCCGCGGGACGTTAAGAAATCACAGGTTTGGGGCATCGCAGGCCGATGGTCGGGATCCGACCATAGGCACGACAGAAGCGCCATTTACCGGGGACAGGTATGAACGGTAGTCCTATCACCTTCATCGTCGCGTTCATCGTCGTTCTGGCGTTGATCGGCGTCGCGGCGTGGCTGGTCCGCCGATTCGCGACCACCCGGCTCGGTGCCAACACCCAGCGCGGCAGGATGCCCCGGCTCGCCGTGATCGACGCTGCCGCGGTCGATGGGCGCCGGCGCCTGGTGCTGGTCCGCCGTGACAATGTCGAGCATCTCCTGATGATCGGCGGCCCCACCGACATCGTCGTCGAACCGAATATCGTGCGCGCCGCCGCGGGCCGCGACCAGATTCCGCAGCGTCCCAGCGCCGCCGAGCCGCCGCGCCTCGCCCCGATGCCGGATGCCGGCAGCTGGGCCGACGAGGCGCCGCGCCCCGAAGTGCTCGACCATCCCGAACCGCAGATGCCCGAGCCGCCGCCCCGGCCCGCGCGTCCGTCGTTCGCCGACGAGGTCCGCCGGCCGGCGCCTACACTGGCCGAGCGCCGCAGTGAGCCGCAGCTCGGCGGCTTCCCGCCTGAACCGATGCCGCGTCCCGAGCGTGAGTCTCGTCACGAGCCGATGCCGCGCGTTGCACGTAACGAACCGCCGCTGATGCCGCGCCCGCCGCGCCAGAGCGATCCGGCGAAAATGCCGCCGGTGCGCGCCGAGCGTGCAGCTGCGCCGCCACCTCCTCCGCCCATACCGCAGGCCGCCCCCCCCGTTCCGCCGCCGGCCCCCGCTGCCGGCGCGCCGTCGAGCGCCGAACAGAATCTCGCCGAGATGGCCCAGCGCCTCGAGGCTGCCTTGCGCCGTCCGGCCGGCGAGCCCATCGCCCCGCCGGTCGCACCGGATGCGCCTGCTCCGCGCGCTGCCCGCGCCGAGCCGCCCGCTGCCCGCGCCGAGCCGCCCGCACCTCCGGCTCCGCCGGCAAGGCCGGCTCAGGAGAAGACCAGCTTTGAAAATCTCGAAGACGAGATGGCCTCGCTGCTCGGCCGTCCGAAGCCGTCTTCGTGAGGCTGCCGTCCTTCCCGCGTAGAGTATTCTTTTTTTCTGTCCTGATCGCCGCGACGTCGCTCGCGATGCCCGCGCATGCGCAGGACATCAGCATCAATCTCGGCGGCGGCGGGGCTGGCGGTGGCGGCGTCACCGAGCGTGCGATCCAGCTGATTGCGCTGCTCACGGTGCTGTCGATCGCCCCGTCGATCCTGATCATGATGACGTCGTTCACGCGCATCGTGGTCGTGCTGTCGCTGCTGCGCACCGCGATGGGCACGGCGACCGCGCCGCCGAACTCCGTGATCCTGGCGCTGGCGATGTTCCTCACCTTCTTCGTGATGGGACCAGTGCTGCAGAAATCCTACGACGACGGCATCCGCCCGCTGGTCGCCAACCAGATCAGCGTCGAGGACGCGTTCCAGCGCGCCTCCGTTCCGTTGCGCGGCTTCATGCAGAAGAACGTGCGCGAGAAGGATTTGAAGCTGTTTCTCGATCTCTCCGGCGAGCCGCCACCGGCGACGCCCGACGACCTCGCGCTGCGCATCCTGGTCCCGGCCTTCATGATCTCCGAGCTGAAGCGCGCCTTCGAGATCGGCTTCCTGCTGTTCCTCCCCTTCCTGATCATCGACCTCGTCGTCGCCTCGGTGCTGATGTCGATGGGCATGATGATGCTGCCGCCCGCGACGATCTCGCTGCCGTTCAAGCTGATCTTCTTCGTGCTGGTCGACGGCTGGTCGCTGGTGGCGGGGAGCCTGGTGCAGAGTTACGGGGGATAGTTACCGCAACTTCCGCTGTCATGCCCCGGCTCGACCGGGGCATCCAGTACGCCGCGGCCTCTCCATCGCATCACGACTGTCTCGGAGTACTGGTTCGCCCGATCAAATCGGGCGATGACACCGAGAATGTGGGTCGTTCAACGGCCTCTACCGCTTCACATTATACTGCTTGCTGAGGTGATCGCCGATTTGCACTAGCATGGCGACACTCTCCGGGAAGCCGGGCTTGTCGCGTGTGGCCTGGTCGGCGTCGGCGCGGAACTCCCAGCTGTCGCCGTCGCGGACAACAGAGATGACGAGGCTGTCAGGGCCGTTGGCATGGACCTTCAATTCGGCCCGCGCCATGGCGATGAGTTCGGCTTCGGTCTTGGCAGGCTTGCTCATATCGTCGCTCTCCCGGCACGAAGGTGGGCAGGTTGCCGCCTCGGCCGGCACCTGTCGAGAGGCCAGAAGTAGCAGAATTTCTACCGCGTCATCTTGATCTGCCGCACCACGGGGATCGTCGGCAGCGAGCCGGTGTGCTCGGTCTCGTCCTTGGCCTGCGGCGAGGCCGGGGCGCGGGCGGTGGCGTCGGGGAAGCGCTGCTTCATCTCGCGCAGGAAACCGTCGAGCGTGTCGACGCTTGCGGCGAGTTTTGCGATCTCGGCGAATTCGGCGCTGGAGGCGGCGGCCGGCTTGCTGGCTATGTCGAAGGCGATCCGGTCGGCGCTCTCGCTCATCAAGGGCGCGTATTTCTCGCGGAAACGCGACAGTCCGATCGAATCGTCGGCAAGCGCATAGCCGACGGCGGCGCGGATGATGTCGCTCTTCTCGACCGCGTTGAGCGGCTTGAAGTCGCGGAAGCGGTCGCCGTAATAGAGCTCGATCTGCTCGGCGGACTCCCGCCAGCGCCGCGCCGCCCAGAAAATATCCGACCGCAGCCGCAGCACTTCACGCCCCGCTACGTTGGAAACGATGTCGAGCGCGAGGTCATGGCGGCCGACGTCGCTCTGCGCCCGCGCCTCGAGCAGCAGGCGCTGCTGCCGCAGCTCGCCGGAGAGGTCGCTGATGCGGCTGGCGCGCAGCGCCGTGATCGCCATGTCCGGCTTGCGGTTGGCGAGATAGATCATGGCCAGGCGCGCGGCGACCTGCGCGCGTGCTGCGCCTTCGAGGCGGTGGTCGACCTGGTATTGCAGGAGCTCGGCGGCCTGGTCGAGCAGGTCGATCGAAGCGAGACGGTCGGCAAGACGGCGGATCAGCTCGTCGCCGCGGCGGCCGATCGGCGTCAGCTCGCGAAACTCGTAGAACATCCCGAGCGCCTCGACCGGCGGCAGTTCATCGCCTTTGGGCCCCAGGAAGATCTGCGTAAACAGATCCGAGGCCAGATCCTGCGCCTGGCGCGAGGCTTCCGAGTTCGGCTGCATCTTCGTCGCGGTGCGCGCCGCGGTGAGCGCGTCGCGGTAGCGCCCGCTTTCGGAATAGAGCTGCGATAGCATCTGCAGCGTCTTGACCTCGATCGAGTCGCCGCGCCAAGTCATCGACAGCGTCTCTAGCTCCTTCAGCGCCTCTTCCTTGCCGATCTCGTCGCGCTTTTGGCGCAACGCGACCTCGAGCTGCTTGGCTTCGGCGGCGGCCTGCCGATCGGCCGAGGCAACCGCGAATTTATAGTCGTCGAGTGCGTCCTTGTCGTGCCCGACCGCTTCGGCGAGCCGGCCGCGCAGCACCGCAAAGCCAGGCGCCGCCTCCGGCGGCACGCCGACCACTTCGATCTCGCCGCGGCGCTTGGACGCGCCGGCATAGTCCTTGACCTCGAGCGAGGCGCGCATCGCATCCATCGTCACGATGCGCTGGATGTCCAGCGGCAGCGAAGCGATGGCGAATTCGACGTTCTTGAATTTCTCTCGGGCGTCCGCCCATTTGCCCTGGCGCGCATAAGCGAGCGCCTTCCAGAGCTGGGAATCGTGGCTGTTGCCGATCACGGGGTTGGCGAGATCCTTCAGGCCCTGGGTCGTACGCCCGATCAGGATGCTCGCGATCGCGTGGATGATCAGCGCGCTGCTCTCCTCCTTGTTGAGCGGATCTGAAAGCATCACCTCGGTCACGGACTTGGCTTCGTAATACATCGCGCGCGACATGTAGAACTGGGCGAGATCGAGCCGCGGCAGCGAGCGTTGCGCCGGCTCGACGGCCGAGATCGCCGTGATCAGATCGCTCTGGCGCGTCCAGAAATCTTCCGACTGGCCCTTGCGCCAGCTCTCGGGACTGAAGACCGGCCGCACCGCAGTCGGTGCGCGCTCCGCAGAGACGTCGACCGGCGACAGCGTCAGGCCGCCCTTCTTGCCGAGAATGACCTTGTCCTGTCCGACCTCGACGCCGACATCGTCGGAATTTGGCCGGATCGCGATGCCGTGCGCGGATTCCAGCAGCGAGAGATCGACGAGATCCTGTCGCTTGATGAAGCCGCGGACCGGCCGCTGCGCGGTGACGACGTAGAGCATGTCACCGGCGTCAGGGTCGGTAAGCTTGTGCAGCTGGCCTGGATTGGCAAAGGGGATGGCGATGTTGGCGAGTGCGGGATCGGTGATGTTGCGAGACATCATCAGCGGCAACGGCGGCGCCTGGATCTTGTCGGCGAGCGTCAGCAGCCAGTTGGTCTCCTTGCCGACCTCCTCGCTGGTCAGCGAATAGACCAGCGGACGGGTGAGACGGATTCGCACCCCCTGTCCCTTCTCGAGTGGCATGCGGCTGACCTCGCCGATCATCGAACCACCCCGGGCGCGGATCGTTTCGACATCGATGGGCTTTGGCGAGTCGAACACCAGCCACACCGTGTCGCCGCGGCGGAACGCTGCGGCCGGCGTTGCAACGGAAAGCGGGAACGTCACGCGCAAGCCGTCGCTGTCGCGCCGCGCATCGACGCTGGCAACAGGGGGCGGCGCGCCGGCTTGCGCCTCGACCGGAGCCGGTTTGGGCGCGTCCTTTGCTGCTTCCTTGACCGTCTCCTTAGTCTGTTCCTTGACCGGCTCCTTCGCGACCTCTTTAGGCGCTTCGGCAGCCATGGGCTTGGCAGGTACGGCGGCTTCCATTGCGGGCGGCGCGGGCTTGGGCGCATCCGTGACATGCGGAGCTTCAGTCGAGTTGACGGCAGCAGCAGGTTTCGGCGCTTCGGCTGCCGGCATCGCGGCGGGCGCTTCGGGCTTCACCTCGATCTTGGCTTCGCGCGCGATCGCCTCCGAGGTCGGCGGCTTGATCTCGCTATGAGCCTCCTTCGGCTTGGCGGCCGCAGGCTTTTCAGCCGCCGGCGCCGGTCCGTGACTGCCGGCCTCAGCCTTTGCGATCGCGGCCTCCGGCGTCGCCGCGGTCTTGCCCTTGTCGGGCTGGAAGGCGATGTCGACGACATAGTTCTTGTCGTCACGGAAGGAGTGCACGTCGGAATCGCCGATCAGGGCGATCTCGACGCTGGTCGTATCGATGTCAGCCTTCTGCTTGATCGAAGCGACGTTCGGCGGCGCGGCGACGACGGCATCGGCGAGATCGAAGTTGAGATTGGCATTGAAGACGAGCGTGAGCCTCTGCTCATTGAGCACGGAGGAGACGCCGACGCCGTCGGGCATCTCGAACACGAAGCGCACGAAGGTCGGCTGGACCGAGGTGCGCACGCGGATCGGCGGACGCTTCTTGCTTTCGGCTGCGGCGCGCTGGGCGCGCAGTGCGCGCTCGGCAACACGGGCGCGCTCGGCGAGCTCCTTCACCACATCCATCGGCAGGCTCGGTGGCGGGCCCTTCCATCCCTCGGGCAGCAGGTCGATGAAGGTGCGCTCGCCCGCATTCATGGTGTTGACGGTGACGCGCCGCGCCAGCGACAGCCTGATGGCGCTGCCATCAGGGTCGCGACGCGCGGAGTTGATATAGTCGGGCGCGCCCTCCGGCACGCGATCGACGGGAACGTCGACCGGGCGGTCGAAGCGGATGACGAGAATGGAGCCGGCCGTCGTCACCTCGGAGGGAACATCCTCGCCGAGCTTGATGACGAGACGGGCAAAGCCGCCACCGGCCGAGAAAGTCGCCTCGCCCCGGATCGGGTCGGCGGCGCGGGCAAAAGAATTAGGAATGACCAGCGCGCAGGCGCCCAGCAAGACCGCTTTCCGGACATGGCGCGACAGCGCCAGCGCCAGGGCGCGGGCTCGCGACACAAATCCAGCGGCAGCCTCTCGCGCCATTGGCGGCATTTCTTCCGGTTCGACGGGTCCACGCCGGCGCTAAGGCCGGCCCATGCCCTCGAATGTAGGTTTTGCCAATTAAGGACTTCTTAAGTATGAGCCCTCAATTCGGCTTTTGCGTCGGCTTGCCGTCGATCTTGGGAAGATCCCCGGCGGAAGCAGCCTGATCCCCGCCGCCATTGGCACGGCGCGCCATCTCGACCGTCAGCCGCTCGGCGGCTTCCGACGACATCAGTCCCAGGATGTCGGACATCTTGCGGGGGGCGATCGCCGAGGCGATCTCGATCAGCACGCTCATCTCGAGCCGGTCGAACACCCGCGCGGCGTCCTTGGGCTTCATGCCTTCATACATGGTCACGAGGCCCTTGAGGCGCTGGGCCTCGGCGGCCTTCTGCTCGGCCTGGGTCGCGCTGATGCGGGACTCCACGGCCTTCATTTCCACGACCTTGCCTTCGATGCGCTTTTCGGCCGACTTCAACAGGCTCTCGCGGATGTCGATCTCGCGCTGGCGGGCCTCGATCTCCTGGCGGCGCGATTGCAGCCGTTCCAGGATCGCCCGCTCCGAGGCCGAGACCTGCGGCTGGGCTTCGTCCATCTTGACCGAAGTGCCCTCGGGCTTGCTCTCGGGTGCGGCCGGCTTCGGCGCTTCCTTCGGCTCGCCATGCGTCGAGCCGGTGATGTCAGGGTCCTCTCGCCCGGTCGGGAAGTTCAAATTCTGCTGCGCCCAGGACTTCTTCAACGTGTTCGGCTGGTAGTCGAACACGTAGCCGCCATTGATCACGAGCCCTGCCACTTTCAGCGTGGCGAGACCTGCGACGGCAACCAGCACGACCGGAATGACGCGGATGTTACGAAAGGACTTCATACCCTGACTTTATGCGGCGATACCGTTGGACCTTCGGCGCTCCGAGAAGGCTTCGGCGGCGGCGGCCACCGCTTTCGCGGGCGACGGCTTGGCGACGGGGGCAGCGGCAGCTTCCGGATTGGTCACGGGGCGCGCCGCGATGGCGATCTTGGAGAGGCGGCGCACCACATGGTCGGCTTCGCCGAGCTGCTTGTAGAGCTGATCGGACATTTGCGTCGCGGCCGCGAGCTGGCTGCCGAGATTCTCGTTGACGTCGCGCACGGCGAGCTTGAGCCCGCCGATCGCGCGTTCGGCGATCTCGGTCGCGGTGATCAGCTCTGCGATCACGGCCTTCAGCGAATGCTCGTCCGCCTTCAGCCGCGTCAGCCGCTTGTTGAGCAGGATGCAGTAGCCGATCGTGAGCATCAGCAAGATGGCCACCAGCGTCTCGATCGCCATTCCTAGGGAGTGGTTCATGGGGCCTCCATCAGCTTATTCTGTTCGTCCACCTTCTCGAACATCGCAAGTGTCGTACTTGGCTTGCGCAGGGGTTTCGTCACGCGGATCGCAACGCGCTCTCCGACCCGGCCCATGCGTCCTTCGGTGATGGTGACGTCGCCGCAGCGCACGGTGACGTTGGCATCCGCGCGCATGTCCAGCGGCAGCGTGTCGCCGACCTTGAGCCGCATCAGCTGCTTGAGTGGAATGTCGGCCTCGTAGAGCACGGCATCAACGGAAATCTCGGCCTGGGCGATCTCGGTGGCGAAATGGCCTTCCCAGATCGGATCACGGCCGAACTTTTCGCCCATGAACATCTGGAGCAGAACGGGCCGGATCGGTTCGATGGTCGCGTAGGGAAGCAAGAGCTCGATGTTGCCGCCGCGGTCTTCCATGTCGATGCGCAGGCGCACCAGGATCGCGGCGTTGGCGGGACGGCTGATCGCGGCGAAGCGCGGATTGGTCTCGAGCCGGTCGATCGTGAAGGTCACCGGCGACAGCGGCCGGAACGCCTGCTCGGCATCGGTCAGCACCACCTCGACCAGGCGCTTGACCAGCTCGGTCTCGATCGTGGTGTAGGGCCGGCCCTCGATGCGCAGCTGGCTCGAGCCGCGGCGGCCGCCGAGCAGCACGTCGATCATCGAGTAGATCAGGCTGGAATCCACCGTCGCCATGCCGAAGTTTTCCCACTCCTCGGCCTTGAACACCGAGAGCACGGCAGGCAGCGGGATCGAGTTCATGTAATCGCCGAAGCGCACCGAGGTGATGCGGTCGAGCGAGACTTCGACGTTGTCGGAGGTGAAATTGCGCAAGGAGGTCGTCAACAGCCGCACCAGGCGGTCGAAGACGATTTCGAGCATCGGCAGACGCTCGTAGGAGACCATCGCCGAATCGATGATCGCGCGAATGCCGCTGTGATCGTCGAGCGTGACGTCGCCGACGGTGAAGCCGAGGAGATTGTCGATCTCCTCCTGCGACAGCACCCGCTCGCCGGAATTCTTGCCGTTGCCGAGATCGCGGCTGCCGTCCTCGACCATGGCCGCCCATTGCAGGGCCATGGTCTCCGAAAGTTCGTTTTCGGCAGCGGCCTTCGCGGCCTCCGCGGGATCCTCGGAATCGAGCGACGCCTCCCATTGGGCGGCAATCGCATCCTGGTCCATCTGCTCGTTGCCGGCCATGACGCTAGCCCGTACCCTTCCGCTGCATCCTCACTGGAGCACGACTTCCTTGAACAGCACCGCGCTGACCTGGATCGGCGCGACCGCGGCGTTGACGCGCTTGGTCAGCTCTTCCTTGAGGCGGAAGATGCCGGCGGAGCCATTGAGGTCGGAGGAGCGGAGCTCGCGCACATAGGTCTGGAAGATGTCGGTGACCCGCGGCATCGACGGCTTGATCGCCTCGATCTGCTTTTCTTCCTTTAGCTCGAGCACGATCTTGAGCTTGAGATATTGCACGCGCTCGCCGGGCGCGCCGGCGAGGTTGACCATCATGTCCGGCACTTCGACGAAGGCCGGCGGCTTGGGCGGCGGCGCGACCTCGGCATGGTGCTCGTCGTCGCCATGACGGAAGAACAGGAACCAGGTGGCGGCACCGCCGCCGAGCACGACCAGCACGCCGACGATGATCAGGATCAGCTTGAACTTGCTCTTGGGGGCAGCGGCTTCCGCGCCTTCGGCGGCTGCGCCGCCTTCCGCTTCATTCTCTGCCATGATCGTCCGGGCCCGCTCATCTCATAAAGGGTCGAAAGGGCGAAGCCTCCTGGCAGACAGTGACGCGATACAAATGCCCCAGCGCAAAGCGCTCCTCTCACACGCAAACGCTACGGTAATAATGGTTAACGGAACCTTTCAATCGGCCCTCTGCTAGGAAAAATCTGCCGGGCAAACATGGCTAACAGAACCTTTCTGCCCCCTGCCTTCTCGGCCGAAAAATAAGCAAGCGACTGTAATCACACATCTTTCCGACTTGGCACGGCTTTCGCTCAGAGAGGGGCGAGACCGGATGGTTTGGGAGAACCCGACGGCCTCGTTCACGGGATCGGCCGGCGCGCTTGGGAGAGCGAGATGGCAGGTCTCACGCAAGGGGAGATTGACCGATGCAGAATGCGCTTCTGATCGGATTGTCACGGCAGATGACGTTGGAGCGGCAGATGGATGTCATCGCCAACAACGTCGCCAACGTCAACACCAACGGCTTCAAGGCCGACCATTCGCTGTTCGAGGAGTATCTCCGCTCGAACGCGCATGAGGACAATTTCATCGGCTCCGACCGCCGGGTCTCCTATGTGCAGGACCGCGGCACCTATCGCGACGTCGGCCAGGGGCCGATGGAGGCGACCAACAACCCGCTCGACATGGCGATCAGCGGCAACGCCTTCTTCGCCGTGCAGGCCAACGGCGCGGAGCGCTACACCCGCGACGGCAAGTTCGCGCTCAGCAGCACCGGCCAGCTGATGACCTCGGACGGCAACCTCGTGCTCGGCACCGCCGGCCCGATCGTGTTCCAGCCGACCGACCACGACATCAACGTCGCCCCCGACGGCACCGTGACGGTGCTGGAAGGCACGGCCAAGACCGACACGATCCGCGGCAAGATCCGCATGGTGACGTTCGACGATCCGGCCAAGCTGACCAAGCTCGGCGCCAATCTCTATGACACAGGCTCCGCGACCCAGCAGCCCGACGCCAAGTCCACCCTGCAGCAGGGCTACATCGAGAAGTCGAACGTGAATTCGGTCGGCGAGATGAGCCGCATGGTCGAGGTGATGCGCAGCTACACCGCCATCGCCAACCTGCTCCAGCAGCAGAGCGACCTCCACAAATCGGCGATCGAAAAGCTCGCCGACGTTCCGGCCTGATTAGGAGAGAACTGACATGCAGGCGCTTCACACCGCAGCGACCGGAATGGCGGCACAGGAACTGAACGTTCAGGTGATCTCCAACAACATCGCCAACCTGCGCACCACCGGCTTCAAGAAACAGACCGCGGCGTTCGAGGATCTGATCTACGAGCACGTCCGCCGCGTCGGCGCCCAGGCCTCGGACCAGGGCACCATCCTGCCCGTCGGCGTCGACATCGGTGGCGGCGTCAAGACCGTCGGCACGCCGCGCAGCATGACGCAAGGTACGCTGTCGCAGACCGGCAACGACCTCGATCTCGCCATCTCCGGCGAAGGCTTCTTCAAGATCCTGATGCCGGACGGCACCTTCCAGTACACCCGCGACGGCACGTTCCAGATGGACAATCAGGGCCGCGTCGTCACCGCCGGCGGCAACCCGGTGCAGCCGACCATCACGATTCCGAACAACGCCTCGGGCATCACCGTCAACGAGCAGGGCCAGGTGACCGTGACGCTGCCGGGCTCGTCGACCAACACCGTTCTCGGCCAGATCGGCGTGACCCGTTTCATCAACAAGGCGGGCTTGCAGCCGGTCGGCAGCAACCAGTTCATTGAGACGACGTCGTCAGGCACGCCGCAGGACGGCATCGCGAATTCGGAAGGCTACGGCAAGATCACCCAGGGCAGCCTCGAGCAGGCTAATGTCGACGTCGTCTCGGAGATGAGCGACCTGATCGCCGCGCAGCGCGCCTATGAGATGAATGCCAAGGTGATCAGCGCCGCCGACCAGATGATGCAATCGACCACGGCGCTGTTCCGCTGAGGTGATGATGATGATCCGCACCGCACTTGTCACAATCTCCGCCATGCTCGTGCTGGCCCTGCCGGCGCAGGCCGCCGACGACGGCATCACCGCGCCGAAGCTGCGCGCCAGCGTCACGGTCAGCTCGGACGTGGTGCGGGTCGGCGACCTCATCGACAATGCCGGTTCGGCCGCGCAGGTTCCGGTCTATCGCTCGCCCGATCTCGGCACCACCGGCGCGCTGCCGGTCGCCCAGGTCCTGAACGTGCTCCGCGCCAAGCAGGTGATCGGCGTGATGATCGGCGACATCAAGGAAGTCCAGGTCACCCGGCTTGCCCGCACGCTCGCCAACAAGGACCTCGAAAACGCGGTCACTTCCGCGCTCGAGCGCCGCTTCGGCCTGGGCGATGCCGCCAACATCACCGTCACCTTCGACCGTGGCATCTCCGACATCAGGCTGGAAGCCTCCAACACTGGCACGCTGCAGCCGGTTGCGACTCGCTACGATGCTCGCGGCGGCCGCTTCGACATCTCGTTCGAGATCAACAACGACAGCAACCCGGCGCCGACCAAGCTGCGCCTGACCGGCACCGCGATCGAGACCATCGACGTCGCTGTCCTGACCCGCGACGTCGATCGCACCGAGATGCTGAAATCCTCCGATGTCGCGCTGGAGCGACGGCCCAAGGCCGAAGTGACGGGTGAGCCCGCGCAGCGCGACCGCGCCATCGGCATGCAGCTGCGCCGGCCGATGCGCGCCGGCACGCCGATCCGCATCGCCGACATCGCCAAGCCCGAATTCGTGTCGCGCGACCAGAGCGTCACCGTGATCTACCAGGTCCCGGGGATCTACCTCACCACCCGCGGCAAGGCGATCGAGGGCGGCGCCGAGGGCGACACCGTGAGTGTCCTCAATCTGCAGACCAAGCGCACGCTGACCGGTGTCGTCACCGGCCGCGGCCAGGTCACCGTACAGGGCGCCAGCCAGTCCGCGTCGATGGAACCGGCGGTCGAACACACCTCCTCGCTCAAGCGGGACGAAGCGCCCGCCCCTGTCGACACCGCAGCCCTCCTCCGCAACCTGGTCCAAGCGCCGAATTCGCCGGCCCGGATCGCAGATGCCCAGATCCCGCAAGCTCGCGCCTCGCAAGCACAAGCAAAGTAAGAGTTCGTCATGTCCGCTTTCAGTTCGGCTTCCCGTCTTCGTCACATCGCGATCTCCGCACTGTTGCTGACAGCGAGCGCGCTGGGCGGCTGCTCCTCGATCGACCGCCTGTCCCAGATCGGCGAGCAACCGAAGCTGTCGGCGATCGACAATCCGACGACGCAGCCCGGCTACAAGCCGGTGCAGATGCCGATGCCCAAGCCGGAAGTCGCCTCCTACAATCCGAACTCGCTGTGGCGCAACGGCAGCCGCGCCTTCTTCAAGGACCAGCGCGCCCATCAGGTCGGCGATCTCCTGACCGTGACCGTGAACATCACCGACAAGGCCAATATCGAGAACGACACCCAGCGCAGCCGCAGCAACAAGGAAGATTCGGGCATCACCGATTTCATCGGCGCGAAGACGATCACGCAGGCCAACAAGATCCTGCCCGGCCGCATTCTCACCGCCGACTCCACCGCGTCCAGCGAGGGCAAGGGAAGCGTCGACCGCAAGGAAGCCTTGCAGACCAACGTCGCCGCCGTCGTGACGCAGGTGCTGCCGAATGGCAACCTGGTGGTCGAGGGCAAGCAGGAGATCCGCGTCAACTACGAGATCCGCGAACTCATCGTCGCCGGCATCGTCCGCCCCGAAGACATCCAGAGCGATAACACCATCGATTCCACCAAGATCGCACAGGCCCGCATCGCCTATGGCGGCCGCGGCCAGATCATGGATGTGCAGCAGCCGCGCTACGGCCAGCAAGTCATGGACGTGCTGCTGCCCTTCTAAGCCTCTCCCGAGCTCCCACATCGTGCTCGCGAACCTAGGCGCGAACGACGATGTACGACGCGGCCCTCGCTAGCTCCCCTGGCGAGGGCCGCATGTATTTTTGGCGAAGGCGCTTTGCCCTGTCTGTCGTCAGCGATTGTGATGAGCAGTAGCGCAAGCCAAGCACTCTGCTGTCATCGTCCGCGAAGGCGGACGATCCAGTACTCCGAGGCCTTCGTTTCTGGATCGGGACAGCGCGGCGTACTGGATTCCCCGCTTTCGCGGGGAATGACGGCGGGGACCGGCCGCCCCTTCCTAAGTAAACTCCGCCTCCACCACGCCGAGCCCATCCAGCTCCATCCGCACCTTGTCGCCGGCTTTCAGCCACAGCGTCTTGACCAGGCTCCCCGTCAGCACGAGTTGTCCCGCATGCAGCCCCTTGCCTTCCGCGGCGAGATGGTTGGCAAGCCAGGCGAGCGCGTTGTGGGGATGGCCGAGCACGTCGGCGCCGGTGCCGTGGCTGACTTCCTCGCCGTTGACGATGGCGCGACCCTTGACCGCTTTCAGGTCCGGTACCGACGAGCGCGGGACGGCGGGGCCCAGCACGCAGCCGGCGGCGAAGAAATCGTCGGCAATCAGCGTCGGAGCGCCCATCGTCTCCCACTTCACATAGCGGTCGTCGACGATCTCGATGGCGGGATGGTAGGCCTCGACGGCCTCCCCGACCCATTCCGCGGTGAATGGCGCCTCGCCGGCGGCAAGGTTCCGCTTCAGCCGCACGGCGATCTCGCATTCGACACCGACGCGGACATAGTCTGAAGCCGCGAGCTTGACGCCGCTGTCGTGCACGCCCTTCTGGAACACACCGCCGCCGCAGGGGTGCGGGATGCCGATGTAGTCCTGCATCACCTGGCTGGTACAGCCGATCTTGTAGCCGACCAGCGGACCTGCATGCGGCAGCAAGAGATCATGCAGCGTGCGCTGGACCTGATAGCCCTCGGCCTCGTCACCAGGCGGATGTTCCAGCGCCGCGAGTGGCGCATGGTTCCGGCGCGCCAGCGCGATCGCCTTTGCGGCTTCGAGTATCTTGTCCATCGGCGCCGCCTCTCCCACGCTACGCAAATCAAGGGCGGCAGTGGAGCATCCCCGCCCGGGCCTGACAAGCGCGGCCGACGTGCGGCCTCAAGCCTTGACGAGGCCGAGCCGGATCAGGCTTTCGGCGGTGGCGAGGATCGCCGCGTCGGATGCCGACGAAACCGGCCCCGCCGCTGCTGCCGGCGTTTAAGGAAATTTTGAGCTGGTCCGGGCTTTATGGGGATGCGCGCCTTGCCGCGTCGCAGGAAAGCCTGATTGCAGCGAAACTTGATGCTGCTGGCTCAGCTTCACAGCATCCGGGCCGATCCCGTTGATGCGACTCGCAAAACCTCCCGCACCTGAAGTGAAGGCTGTTTCTCATGTGAACTCACGTGAGCTCGCAAGAGTGGACTTCAGGTCATTGATCGCGATTCACTTTTCGCGATCGCGCACACCTCGAGGCGCTTGGCGGCAAGCGACAGGCAAAACGCTGATCATGGCGCCAAACGGCGCCTTGCGTCCCAAAAACAAAGAGCCGCATCGCTGCGGCTCGGACTCTATTCGTCGCGATAGACCTTCTCGCGTTTCTCGTGGCGCTCCTGCGCTTCCACCGAGAGCGTCGCGATGGGCCGGGCTTCGAGCCGCTTCAACGAGATCGGCTCGCCGGTATCCTCGCAATAGCCGTAGGTGTTGTCCTCGATGCGCTGGAGCGCGGCGTCGATCTTGGCGATCAACTTGCGCTGGCGGTCGCGGGCGCGGAGTTCGATGGCGCGGTCGGTTTCGGACGATGCCCGATCGGCAAGATCGGGGTGGTTCACGTTCTCCTCCTGCAGGGCTTGCAGGGTGAGCTTGGACTCTTTGAGGATCTCATCCTTCCAGGCGAGGAGCTTCAAACGGAAGTACTCCTTCTGCCGGTCGTTCATGAAAGGCTCTTTTTCGGTCGGTCGGTAGTTTTTCAACTTTTCCAAGGGCGGCCTATCTTCTTAAGCAACGACTCAAGAACGGAACGGGGTCCGTTGAGCCGGGGCTTATATAGCTACCACCTGTGACAGACAATATTTCCTTAATGGCGCGGTTACCGCCCCCAAGCCCTTGCACAGGAAGGTTTATCCGGCAGAAGCCCGGGGGCGGCCAAAAGCCTAGTACCCGACCGTAAAACGCTGCCTCTGATAGGCCGGCTTCTCGATCTCGTCGGCGAGCGCGATCGCGTAGTCGGCGAAGCTGATCCAGCTCTTGCCGTTCGCATCTGCGAGAAGCTGGTCGGTGCCGAGCCGGAACTTGCCCGTCCGCGCCTCCTCGACGAACAGTGCCGAGGGCGAGATGAAGGTCCAGTTCAGCTCCTTTTCCTGCCGCAACAGGTCGAGGAACGCAGACCCCGCCTCTGCCTCGGCCTTGTATTGAGCCGGAAAACCGGGAGTTGTGACCAGTTTGACGCCGGGAGCGACCTCAAGGCTGCCGGCGCCGCCGACAACCAGATAGCGTCCGACGCCGGAAGCCTTGGCCGCGCCAATCAGCTTGTGCGGGTCGCTCGCCAGGAAGTGCACGGAACTCACCGCAACGTCGTGGCCGCTCCAGAGTTTCGTCAGACCGGCCTGGTCGAGAACGTCTCCCTTGGTCGGGGTGACGTTCGGCAGGCCTGCAATCTTCTCCGGATTCCGGGCAATGGCGGTGACCGTGTGCCCCCGGCGGGACAGTTCCTTGGTGATCTCCGACCCGGCCCGGCCCGAGGCGCCGGCAACTGCGATTTTCATGGAAGGCTCCTTTGCTCCAGAAGTAACTATCAGTGACTAGATATCGCAAAGAATGCTAGTGTTAAGAGCGCACTTTGTGCTTACCTGATTACGCAGGAGTAACCGGAACAATAGATGCGAGCCAAGCGCGAGAAACCGAGATGAAACCCAATGTCTATGCCGCCGAGTGCCCAACACGCCAAATTCTCGATCGCGTCGGCGACAAATGGGCCGTGCTGATCCTGTTGCTGCTGCGCGAGGAGCCGATGCGCTTCAATCAGTTGCGCCGCACGATTGAGGGGATTTCTCAGAAGATGCTGAGCCAGGTTCTCAAGTCGCTGGAACGCGACGGCCTGCTCAAGCGCCGAGCCATCGCGACCGTGCCGGTCACGGTCGAATATTCGATCACGCAGCTCGGCGTGACGCTCGCCGCCGCGGTCGATCCGCTGCGCGATTGGGCCGAGGAGAATCTGAAAGACGTGCTCGCCGCCCAGCGCCGCTACGACGCGCAGCAGAAGGAAGAAGCGGCGTAGCGACTGCGCGTGGAAGACTCATAGGAGTCCCGTCATCCTGAGGTGCGAGCGGCGCGATGCAAAGCATCGCGCCGGGAGCCTCGAAGGATGAACGGCCGAGACGCATCAGCGGGGCCGTCGCCCTTCGAGGGCCGCTGAAGAAGCGGCCACCTCAGGGTGACGGATCACGTTCTTAAGCCTGCCTGACTAGCCCTGCCCGGCCTTGGCCAGCTCGACCTCGACCCGCAGCTCGATCTCGGCCAGCACGGAATCAAGGCCAGGATCGCCGGAGGACGATTTCAAATTCGCCGCCGCATCACGCAACCGCATCACGGTCGACTTGTCGAGATTGCCCGACAACAATCCCATCTTGAGGTCATCGAGCACGTCGAGCGCGGTCTTGCCGCGGGCGACCGAACGCTTGCGGCGCTCGATCGGATCTTCCTCAATACCTTGCAGCGCGAGCAGCCCGTCGATGTTGGCGGTGGCTTTCGGCGCAGCTGCGCTCCGCGTCTCCTGCGCCGATGAGGTGTCCGGCAACACGAAGGTGCCGGAGCTCGTCCGCCTGGCCTGGCTGGCCGGCGTCCCAAGCGTGGTGCCATTCGGTCCGTAGATGCGCATCGAAGCAATCCGGGTGATCGATGCGCCACATTCGCCACATTATGGTTAACGAGGCGTAAACGGCCCGGCAAAATCTGCCGACACGCGGCAGTTTCGCTCCTTAGCGGCAACAGCCGCTGACATCGGAGCAAACAAATTTACTCAACCTATTCAACCATCTAGGCCCTCTGCACCGCGTTGGCACAACGCTCGCAAGGACAGCGTCGGACCAGCTCGTCATGGGAGTGTCGCAGGTGGTCCGAGACGTGAGGAGGCTTTTCGGAAAGCCTTGGGGAGCACAGGATGCCAGGCGTTCGTTGGGTGAGGATTTTTGGGGTGGCCTTTGCCGCGCTGTCAGCGCTGGCGCTATCGGCCGCGTCCGCAAACGCGACCTCGCGCATCAAGGACCTCGCCAATATCGAAGGCGTGCGGCAGAACCAGCTCATCGGCTACGGCCTCGTGGTCGGCCTCAACGGCACCGGCGACACCCTCAACAACATCCCCTTCACCAAGCAGTCGCTGCAAGCGATGCTGGAACGCATGGGCGTCAACATCCGCGGCGCCACGATCCGGACCGGCAACGTCGCCGCCGTGATGGTGACCGGCAACCTGCCGGCCTTCGCCACGCAGGGCACGCGCATGGACGTCACCGTCTCGGCCCTTGGCGATGCCAAGGATCTGCGCGGCGGCACCCTGCTCGTCACCCCCCTGTTAGGTGCCGACGGCAATGTCTATGCGGTCGCGCAGGGCTCGCTCGCGATCTCCGGCTTCCAGGCCGAGGGCGAAGCGGCGAAAATCGTGCGCGGTGTCCCGACCGTCGGGCGCATCGCCAACGGCGCCATCATCGAGCGCGAGATCGAGTTCGCGCTCAATCGCCTGCCGAATGTCCGGCTCGCGCTGCGCAACGCCGACTTCACCACGGCCAAGCGCATTGCCGCCGCGATCAACGACTATCTCGGCGTCAAGAGTGCCGAGCCGATCGATCCCTCGACGGTGCAGCTGACGATCCCACCCGAGTTCAAGGGCAACGTCGTCGCCTTCCTGACCGAGATCGAGCAGCTCCAGGTCGATCCCGATCTTGCCGCCAAGATCATCATCGACGAGCGCTCCGGCATCATCGTGATGGGCCGCGACGTCCGCGTCGCCACCGTCGCGGTCGCGCAGGGCAATCTCACGGTGACGATTTCCGAGAGCCCGCAAGTGAGCCAGCCCAACTCGCTGTCGCGGGGGCGGACCGTGGTGACGCCGCGCTCCAGCGTCGGCGTCACCGAGGACGGCAAGAAGTTTGCCGTCGTCAAGGACGGCGTCTCGCTGCAACAGCTCGTCGACGGCCTCAACGGCCTCGGCATCGGCCCGCGCGACCTCATCAGCATCCTGCAGGCGATCAAGGCCGCCGGCGCGATCGAAGCCGACATCGAGGTGATGTGATGCAGACCGGCACGATCAACACCGCGCGTCTCGCCACCGCTGCTCTTTCCTCGAACCCCGCCTTCGCGGTGGAAAGCCGCAACGGCCGACCCGACTTCGAGCTCGCCGCAGCGCTCCAGAAGGTCTCGCCGCAGCAGCAGGCCAAGGCGCAGAAGACCGCCACCGATTTCGAAGGCATGTTCCTCAACAGCATGTTCGCGCAGATGACTTCAGGCCTGAAGGGCGAAGGTCCGTTCGGCGACACGCCCGGCACCGGCGTATGGCGCTCGATGCTGACCGAGCAATATTCCAAGAACTTTGCCAGCGCCGGCGGCGTCGGCGTCGCGCGCGACGTCTACCGTACCCTGATCATGCAGCAGGCCAAAACCACTCTTCGTACGGCATAAGGTCAAACGAGATGAACCACTTCAACGCGTCACGTCAGCCGATGCCAGCGCAGCGCCCGAACAACACGCCCGGCAGCGCCGAGGCGCGCAAGCTCGCCGAAGATCTGATGGATGCGATGAACGCCCTGCTCGGCCTGATCGAGCGCGAGACCGAACTGGTCCGCGCCGGCAAGGTCCGCGAGGCGATGACGATGGAAGGCAAGAAGCAGGAGCTGTCGAAGCGCTATGTCGCCGCCGTCAGCCAGTTGAAAGCGAACCAGGACAAGCTTGCAAAATCGGCGCCCGAGCTGCTATCGACACTGCACCGGCACCACGACGCCTTCCGCGCCATGCTCCAGGTCAACCTTACCGTGCTCGCGACCGCGCATGCGGTCTCGGAAAGCGTCGTGCGCGGCGTCAACGCCGAGATCCAGAAGCGCAATGTGCCGAACACCTATACCGCAGCAGGCCGCCGCGCCGCGCCGGGGCCCCGTCACATCACTCCGCTCGCGGTTAGTCGCACGCTCTAGGCACACACCAAAACTGCTTCAAATTTTACGAAAAACCGCGCGGCAAAAGCGTCGCGCGGTTAGGCACGTTTGCTAACCCGGTCTTCAATCCTGGTGTTCCATGGTTGCGCATTGAGAGGGGTTGGGATTTGACTCACGCAAGGCAACCAGGAGGCTGCCATGAGTACAGATTTCAGCATCCGGCCGGTGGGGATCCCGGCCCCCGTGCAGTTCGTAACGACGTCGAATTCGGCGGCGAACGATGCCGTGCAAACCGATCTGCCGCTGAGCCAGACGGTCGCCGCGAGCGACACGAGCGCGCCCGCGAGCAATGATCTGCAGAGCAATGCGAACATCTCGCGTCAGGTCGTGTTCGACCAGGCCGCTGCATCCATGGTCTTCCAGGTCGTCAACGAAAAGACCGAGGCAGTGGTCACTCAATTTCCCGACGAGGCGATCCTGCGCCGGCGAGCCTATTTCCACGCACTGGATTTGAAGTCGGAGCCCACGCGCCCGCTCAACACGGACCTCAGCGCTTAATCGGCCACTCATTTGTCGAGCGTGGCCGGGCTCGTTCCGTCACGGCCGGCCGGACAGACCGGCGGCGATGTTGCGGTTGATCTCGATCAGCGGGCGGAAGTGATCGAACTGCGGGCTCATCTGCAGCGCCGCAGTCTGGCTCAGCACGAACACGCTGATATTGGCGATCTTCTGCCGGACCTCGAGCGGCTGCGGGTTGTTGTCGCGCATCGCCTCGCTGAGGAAGATGGTCCAGAGCTTGCGATTGAACAACAGCGCCTGCGTGGTCTGCTCGCTGAACGGATCAGCGGCGTTGACGGCATCCTGGAGCTTGTTGGCAGCCTTCAGCAAAGTCTGCGCTTCGATGTCGCGAGGAGATGCGGTGGTCGTTGCGACACGCGCGTAGGCCGAGGCAGCGGAATTCGACATCAATCACACCTTGGAAGCTTCCTAATCCGTTGAACGGACTTAAGGATTTCTTTCCCAACCCTATGCAGCAGCGCTTAAGATTTGCTTACATGTGCGCTTGGAAGGACTCCGGATTATTACGGGTCACAGAGTGCTTCATGAGCGCGATGATAGTTGCGCAAGATGCAAGCTGTAAACTTGCACTGCATCATGCGCATCGATCGCAGCTAATCCCGTCTTAGCGAACTCCCTCAAAACAACGGCGGAGCATTAGCCCCGCCGCGCCGTCTCAAACTTTGTATTTGCGCTTTCGAACTAGCGGAGCAGCTGCAGCACGCTCTGCTGCGACTGGTTGGCCAGCGACAACGCGGAGACCGCGATCGACTGGCGGGTCGACAGCGCCTGGCTGTTGGCCGCCTCCTCGTTGGTGTCGGCGAGCGTCAGGTTGGACGAGCCGGTCTGCAGCACGTTGATCAGGTTCTTGGAGAAGTCCTGACGCACCTGCACGATCGAGAGATTGGAGCCGAGCGCGGACGCTTCCGAGCGCAGAGTGCTCGAGGCCGCGTTGAGACTGGTGAGTACCCTGTTGGTGGCCCCGTTATCGATGAAGTCGATGCCGCTGACGAGGTTGCTCAGACCCAGGCCGGCCGCGTTGAACACCACACCATTGATATTGAGCGTGGAGCTGCCGGTTTCGTTGAAGATGAGCTTGAGCGTATCGCCATTCAGCAGGTTGACGCCGTTGAACGAGGAGTCCTGCGACGTCGTGTCGATCTGCGCCAGGATGTTGTTGAACTGGCTGACGAGGTTCGAACGCGCGGTTTGCGCGACCGGGTCCTGAATCGGCGGCTGCGCGGTCGTGAAAGAGGCCACGCCGGTGATCGTGCCGCCGACCACGCCGCCGGCCGTGTTTGAGCCGAGCGTCGAGGAGGCGTACTCGTTGACGGTGGTGATCGTGAGCAGCCCGTTGGCGTCGACCGTCGCAGTCAGGTGGTTGGCCTGAAGCTGAGCGTTCAATTGATCGAGCGTCTTGACGGTACCATGGGTGCCGTCGCCGAACGTGACGTTGACGGGTGTCCCGCCGTTGAACGAGGTGAAGGTCAGCGTCTTGCCCGAGATGCTGCCCGTTCCCGGCGCGCGGGTCGCAGTGAAGGCGGTGGCGGTGCCCGTGGATCCGGTCAGTCCGAATGCGGAGAGGGCATTTCCCGTCCCGGTGATCGACAGATCCGCCGAGGTGCCGGTTGAGAGCTTGAGTGCACCGTTAACGACCGACGACAGCGACGAGCCGCTCGCCGCAACCACCGCGCCGCCGCTGATCGTACCTGCCCCAGTCGCCAGGTCGATTGCATTTAGCGTGTCCTGGATGTTGCCACCCTGAAGATACACCACCGTGTTGCCGGTCGTGTTGTCGGTCACGAGATTGCCGATCTTGGTGGACCCCGCCGGAGCGGCGGCCGGCACCACGGCGTTCCTGAAGCTGATGGTCTTGCCGTCCACGTTGAGCGTGGAACCGTCCTGGACGAGGCTGCCCAGCGTCGCCGACGTGGTCAGACGAGTCTTCGTGACGGTCGTGTTGCCGGAACCCGTCGCGGTCGTCAGACCAAGTGCGTTCAGAAGATCGGACTTGCCGGTGATGCTGAGGTCGGAGCCCGTGCCAGTCGTGAGGGTCAGAACGCCGCCGGCGATGGCCGCGTTTGTGCCGGACGAGTTGGATAGTGTGGCAAGGCCTGCCGAGATGGCCGCCTTCTGCACGCCGCTCGCCAGGTCGATTGCATTCATCACGTCCTGAACGGTGGCGGTCGGAGTGCCAGGCGTGCCCATGTAAATGGTCGAATTGCCGTTCCCGTCGGTGACCATGTTTCCGTTGAGGCCCGAGCCTGCGGGAACTGCACCGGCTGCAGGCGTGGGACCGGCGCGGAAAGTGATCGTCTTGCCGTCCACCACCATCACGTCACCGTCTGCCGGCGCGCCATTTGCGGCGATGGTGCTCGCAGCTGCCGGCGAGCCGTACAGGAACAGCCCGGGGGCGAGACTTGCGGCCGTGCCGGCACCGTTCGGAGCCGCAGCTCCGACCAGAGATTGCGAAATGCCGCCCAGCGTCGTCGCCGTCGTGATCGGGGTCGTGCCGCCGGCGGTGCCGTTGGTAACGACATTGCCGGTCGCGGTTGCGTTCGTATAGCTGGTGGTGCCGCGCAGATCCGCCGGCGTCGCACCGGGAATCGTGGTCGAGATGTTCGACTTGGTCGAATAGCCCACCGTGGTCTGCAGCGCCTGGTTGGCGATCGATTTGGCGCTGTCGATGAGCTTCTGCAGCGAGGTGATGCCGGTATTCGCGGCCTGCAGCACCTGCACACCGTTGTTGATGCCATCGAGCAGGTTGCTGATGTCGCTCGCCCGGTTGTCCAGCCCCTGCGCTGTGAAGAAGTTGGTCGGGTTATCGAGCGCGGTGTTGACCTTCTTGCCGGTCGACAAACGCGACTGGGTGGTGGCGAGCAGATCGGCCGTGGATTGCAGCGACAACAGGTTCTGGCGAACTGACGCCGAGAGAACGATGTTGGACATTGGCGGTCTTCCTCTTGAACCGGATACGAATCGGGCTCGCCGATCTGGAACGTGCTTTGGTGGAGTCTTAGGGGCTGTCCTTTAAAGTATGGTTAACGGCGACTTAAGGGATAGGGTTAATGCGGGGTTGACGGCTCGTAGGCCCTCCAGAACGACAAAAAAGGCGGCGGGGCCGAAGCCCCGCCGCCCTATTTTATTCTGCGATATCAGCTACTTATTAACGGAGCAGCTGGAGCACGCTCTGCTGCGAAGTATTGGCCAGGGAGAGCGCGGAGACCGCGATCGACTGGCGGGTCGACAGCGCCTGGCTGTTGGCCGCTTCCTCGTTGGTGTCGGCCAGCGTCAGGTTGGACGAACCGGTCTGCAGCACGTTGATCAGGTTCTTGTTGAAGTCCTGACGCACCTGCACCACCGAGAGGTTCGAACCGAGGGTCGAAGCCTCCGAGCGCAAGGTGCTCGAGGCGGAATTCAGGCTGGTGAGCACGCGATTGGTCGCGGCGTTGTCGATGAAATCGGTGCCCTGCAGCAGCGCGGCGAGACCGAGCCCTTTCGAGTTGAAGGTCACGCCGGTGATGTTCAGGCTCGACTTGCCGGTCTCGTCGAACACCAGCTTGAGCTGGTCGCCGTTGAGCAGGTTCACGCCGTTGAACGACGAGTCGACCGAGGTCGTGTCGATCTGCGACATGATGTTGTTGTACTGCGCAACGAGATTCGAACGGGTGGCCTGAGCGACCGCGTCGACTGTCGGCGTTGTCGCGTTGGTCCAGGTCAAGGCGGTCGTGATCGTGCCGCCGATCGCACCGCCAGCAGTCGCCGAGCCGATCGTCGACGACGCATAGTCGTTGATCACGGACACCGTGAGCAGGCCGTTGGCGTCGATCGTCGCGGCCAGATTGTTGGCCTGCAGCTTGGCATTCAATTGGTCCAGCGTCTTGACCGTACCGCCGGTGCCATCGCCGAAGGTGACGTTGACCGCCGTGCCGCCATTGAAGGAAGTGAAGGTCAAGGTCTTGCCCGAGATGCTGCCGGGAGCAGCGGCCCGGCTCGCCGTGAAGGCCGTGCCGGTGCCGGTCGACCCGGTGAGACCGAGTACGGACAGCGCGTTGCCCGAACCGGTAATCGACAGATCCGAGTTCGCGCCCGTGGAGATGTGCAGCGCGCCGGCAACAATCGACGAGTTGGTCTGGCCGGTCGCGGTGCTCAGGGTCGCCGTGCCGCCGGAGTTGGATGCGGTCTGCACGCCGGTGGCGAGGTCCACCGCATTCAGAATGTCGGCGATGGTGCCCTTGTTCAGGTAGACGGTCGAGTTGCCGTTGCCATCGGTGACCACGTTGCCGGACACGCCGGACCCGGAGGGCACGTTCGCAGCCGCCGGCGTACCGCCGTTCTTGAACGTGATGGTCTTGCCGTTGACGTTCAGCGTCGAACCGTCCGTGATCAGCGAGCCGAGGCTGGCCGAGCTGGTGGTGCGGGTCGCCGTCACTGTGGCATTGCCGGAGCCGGTCGCCGTGGTCAGGCCGAGAGCCTTCAGCAGGTCGGCCTTGCCAACCACACTGAGATCGGCACCGGTCGAGGTTTCCAGCGTGATCTTGCCGCCAGCGAGCGCGCTCACCGACGTCGTCTGGCTGGCGTTGGTGGTGATCGTCGCTGCGCCCGCAGCCACGACCGCATTCTGAACGCCGCTGGCAAGGTCGACCGCCTTCAGAACATCGCCAACCGTGGCTGTCGCGTTCGTGGCACTGGCACCAAGATAGATGATCGAATTGCCGCTACCGTCGGTCGCGATGTTGCCGCTGACACCATAGCCGCTCGGAGCCGACGCCGCAGCCGGAACAGCTCCCGCCTTGAAGGTGATGGTGTGGCCGTTGACGGTGAAGCTCGATCCATCGGTGAACTGGGTAGCGGCGCCCGTGGTTAGACCGGAAGTGCCCGCGGCAAGGCCGTCACCATACAGGATTGTCGTCGCTGTGATATTGGCCGCACCGCCGCCGTTGTTGTCCTGAACAACCGAGCCGGTCACGGTACCGATCGTGCCGCCGAGCGTGGTGGTCGAGGTGGCAGCGTGGGTACCGCCGGCCGTACCGTCGAACAGCACGTTGGTCAGCGCCGTCGCGCTTGAGTAGGTCGTGGTGCCGCGCAGGTCGGACGAGGTCGCGCCGGCAATCGTGGTCGAGACGTTCGACTTGGTGGAATAGCCGACCGTGGTCTGCAGCGCCTGGTTGGCGATCGACTTGGCGGAGTCGAGCAGCTTCTGCAGCGAGGTGATGCCGGTGTTGGCGGCCTGCAGCACCTGCACGCCGTTGGCGATGCCATCGAGCAAATTGTTGATGTCGCTGGCGCGGTTGTCGAGCGACTGTGCGGTGAAGAAGTTGGTGGGGTTATCCAGCGCCGTGTTCACCTTCTTGCCCGTCGACAGGCGCGACTGGGTGGTGGCGAGGAGATCGGCGGTGGACTGGAGAGAGAGCAGGTTCTGGCGAACCGACGCAGAGAGAACAATACCGGACATGACTCTTACCCTTCTGGTTTACGCGTCTTCGTTCGATCGCTTCGGATCGAGTGACGGGCACAGCCTGCGCGTACATGGCTAACAAAAGATGAAATCTGCTTGCGAGCCGTAAGCGCCGGTTCACCATAAGGCCGTGCGAGCACGCCGAGATCGGTGACGATCGATCTGAAACTCTTCACGTTTTTTCGCCGTTTGCTCCCCGTTAACCATAACCAACGGTTACTTTTTCAGTCTCGCCAAATCACCTCTCGATCGCTCCTGCAAAAAGAAAACGGCGGGGCCGAAGCCCCGCCGCCATGACTTGCTTGCGATGTCGTCCGCTATTAGCGGAGCAGCTGGAGCACGCTCTGCTGCGACTGGTTGGCCAGCGACAGCGCGGAGACCGCGATCGACTGGCGGGTCGACAGCGCCTGGCTGTTGGCCGCTTCCTCGTTGGTGTCGGCCAGCGTCAGGTTGGACGAGCCGGTCTGCAGCACGTTGATCAGGTTCTTGTTGAAGTCCTGACGCACCTGCACGACGGAGAGGTTCGAACCGAGGGTCGAAGCTTCCGAGCGCAGCGTGCTCGACGCCGTGTTCAGATTGGCCAGCACCTTGTTGGTGGCCGAGTTGTCGATGAAGTCGGTGCCCTGCACCAGACCAGCGAGACCCAGACCCTTCGAGTTGAAGGTCACGCCGGTGATGTTCAGGTTCGACTTGCCGGTCTCGTCGAACACCAGCTTGAGCTGGTCACCGTTGAGCAGGTTGACACCGTTGAACGAAGCGTCCAGCGAGGTCGTGTCGATCTGCGTCAAGATGTTGTTGTACTGCGAGACCAGGTTGGTGCGGGTGGCTTGGGCAATAGGATCAGCAACCGGCGCGGTCGCATTCGAGAACGTCAGCGCCGTGGTGAGCGTGCCGCCAATGGTACCACCCGAGACAGCCGAACCGATCGTCGACGACGCATAGTCGTTGGTCGCCGAGACCGTCAGCCGGCCGTTGGCGTCGATCGTGGCAGTCAGGTTGTTCGCCTGGAGAGCCGTGTTGAGCTGATCGAGCGTCTTGACCGTGCCGCCGGTGCCATCGCCGAAGGTGACGTTGACCGCCGTGCCGCCATTGAAGGAGGTGAAGGTCAAGGTCTTACCGGAGACGCCACCGGAGGCCGCGGTGCGGCTCGCGGTGAACGCGGTACCGGTGCCAGTCGCGCCGGTGAGGCCGAGCGTGGACAAGGCATTGCCGGTTCCGGTGATCGTCAGATCCGAGTTGGCACCCGTGGAGATGTGCAGCGCGCCGGCAACAATCGACGAGTTGGTCTGGCCGGTCGCGGTGCTCAGGGTCGCCGTGCCGCCGGAGTTGGATGCGGTCTGCACGCCGGTGGCGAGGTCGATCGCATTCAAGATATCGGCAACCGTGCCCTTTTCCAGGTAAACAGTCGAGTTGCCGCTGCCGTCCGTGACGACGTTGCCGCTGACGCCGGATCCGCTGGCAACGTTGGCAGCCGCAGGCGTACCTGCGTTCTTGAACGTGATGGTCTTGCCGTTGACGTTCAGCGTCGAACCATCGGTGATCAGAGTGCCGAGGCTGCCCGAGCTGGTGGTGCGGGTCGCCGTCACTGTGGCATTGCCGGAGCCGGTCGCCGTGGTCAGGCCGAGAGCTTTCAGCAGGTCGGCCTTGCCAACCACACTGAGATCGGCACCGGTCGAGGTTTCCAGCGTGATCTTGCCGCCAGCGAGCGCGCTCACCGACGTCGTCTGGCTGGTGTTGGTGGTGATCGTCGCCGCGCCCGCAGCGACGACCGCATTCTGGACGCCGCTGGCAAGGTCGACCGCCTTCAGAACATCGCCAACCGTGGCTGTCGCGTTCGTGGCACTGGCACCAAGATAGATGATCGAATTGCCATTGCCGTCGGTCGCGATGTTGCCGCTGACACCATAGCCGCTCGGAGCCGACGCCGCAGCCGGAGCAGCACCCGCCTTGAAGGTGATGCTGTGGCCGTTGACGGTGAAGCTCGATCCATCGGTAAACTGGGTAGCGGCGCCCGTGGTCAGACCGGAAGTGCCCGCGGCAAGGCCGTCACCATACAGGATTGTCGTCGCCGTGATATTGGCCGCACCGCCGCCGTTGTTGTCCTGAACAACCGAGCCGGTCACGGTACCGATCGTGCCGCCGAGCGTGGTGGTCGAGGTGGCAGCGTGCGCACCGCCGGCCGTGCCGTCGAACAGCACGTTGGTCAGCGCCGTCGCGCTCGAGTAGGTCGTGGTGCCGCGCAGGTCGGACGAGGTCGCGCCGGCAATCGTGGTCGAGACGTTCGACTTGGTGGAATAGCCGACCGTGGTCTGCAGCGCCTGGTTGGCGATCGACTTGGCGGAGTCGAGCAGCTTCTGCAGCGAGGTGATGCCGGTGTTGGCGGCCTGCAGCACCTGCACGCCGTTGGCGATGCCATCGAGCAAATTGTTGATGTCGCTGGCGCGGTTGTCGAGCGACTGTGCGGTGAAGAAGTTGGTGGGGTTGTCCAGCGCCGAGTTCACCTTCTTGCCGGTCGACAGACGCGACTGGGTGGTGGCGAGGAGATCGGCGGTAGACTGGAGGGAGAGCAGGTTCTGGCGAACCGAAGAGGAGAGGACGATACCGGACATACTGTTACCTTTCTGGTAGCTACGCGTCCTGTTTGACCGACATTGATCAAACGACCGGCGGACGGTGCCTCCGAGCCTCTAACAATCCGTGAAATGAAACCGGTGGTTTCTCCGCGTCGGACGGAAACGCCTCGCTGCAAAGGTTCTGACCGGCGTCGTCGCAGGGGCGCAACGCATTGGCACCGCTTGATTTTTCGGCTGCCGCGAAAATGTTAACGACCCGTTAACCACATTCAGCAAGGATTGGACCCAAATCAGGGCGGGCAGCCGTTATTCGGGAAGGGTGCGCCGCTCGTTACAAAAGCGTTGATGGAGAACAGGCATGGCCCTCAAGGTCGAGCTCAGACCGCACGAACGCATCATCGTCGGCAATTGCGTCATCACCAACACCGACCAGCGGGCCCGCCTTCTGATCGACGGCGACAACGTGCCGATCCTGCGTGAGCGCGACATCCTCACACCCGAGACCGCAGATACGCCCGCCAAGCTCGTCTATCTGGCGGTCCAGCTGATGTACATCTCGCCGGACCCCCAGACCCAGCACGGCACCTATTTCAACCTGGTGCGGGACATCGTCACCGCCGTACCGAGCTCCTGGCCGATCATCGAGGGCATCAACAACAACATCCTGAACGGCGACCTCTACAGGGCGCTGAAGGACGCTCGCAAGCTGATCGCCTATGAAGAGAAGCTGCGCGACCAATACAACGCTGCGCATCCCGAGGGTCACGTCAGCACGGCGGCCTGATCTCCGCAAGAAGTTCGCGCAAACGACAACGGCCCCGGATCATCTCCGGGGCCGTTGTCGTTTCCGCTGATCACGAACACTGCGCCGCGAGCGGCGGCGCCTCGACCTCGATCAATCCGCCGGTCCGCTGCATACCGAACCTGATCACGGCCGCCACCAGCGCATCGATATCGCTCTCGGCGGTACGATGGTTGACGATCGCGGCGCGGATCGCGAACTTGCCGTCCAAAATCGTGCTCGACGGCGCAGCGATGCCGGATTCCTGGACATCGGCGACGATCTCGCGATTGACCGCGTCTGCGGCGCGGTAGCGGAAGCAGACGATATTGAGATTGACGGGCGCCAGCAGCTCGAGCCGAGGCTCGGCGAGAACACGCGTCTCCAGATATCTTGCGAGCGCACAGCTTCGCGCGATCACCTCGCCAAGTCGGTCAGTGCCGAACGTCTTCAGCGTGAACCACGTCTTCAGCGCACGGAAGCCGCGCGACAGATCGGGGCCGAGATCGCAAGGCCAGACAGTGCCGGCCGCAAGCCCCCTCGCCTCGCGGCTCAGATAGGCCGCCGGCTGCGCAAACGCCTGCTTGTGACGTTCGCCGTCGCGCACCAGTAGGAAGCCGGCGTCGTAAGGCACCTGTCCCCATTTGTGGAAGTCGAGTGCGATCGAATCCGCAAGCGCGATGCCATCAAGCAACGGCGCGAGTTCCGGCGACAGGATCGCGAGCGCACCGAAGGCGCCGTCGACGTGAAACCAGATGCCTTCCTCGCGACACAGCTCCGCGATCGCCCTGAGATCGTCAATCGCACCGATGTCGACAGTGCCGGCCGACGCCGTGACCAGGAACGGCTTGAAACCGACTTCGCGATCAACAGCAATCCGTGCGCGCAGAGCAGCGACATCGATCCGATGATCGGCATCGACTTCGATCTTGCGCAGCGCGTCGGTGCCGAAGCCGGCAATGTCCATGGCGCGAGAGATGCAGCCATGCGCGGCCTTCGACGCGTAGGCCGTGAGCAGCACACCGTCGCTGCCGATGCCGTGCTGCCGTGTCAGCGTGCCGACCGCATTCGTGCGCGCCACCAGCACCGCCATCAGATTGGCCACCGACGTGCCGGTGACGAAGATGCCGCTCGCGCCTTGCGGAAAGCCAAACAGGCCGCGCATCCACTCGACGATCTGGCGCTCGATCTCGATCGGCATGTGATCGCGCCCGCCGAGATTGGCGTTGAGGCCAGCTGCAAGCATCTCCGCGACCATGCCGACGGCGGTGCCGCCGCCGTGCACCCAGCCCATGAAGCCGGGATGAACGTTGCCCGTCGCGTAAGGGGCGACGTGCTCGGAGAACTCGCGATAGACGTCAGCGAGATCGGTTGCCTCGCGCGGCACGTCGGTTCGAATAGCCGCACGGACCTCGTTGGGGATCGGCTGCCAGACTGGCCGCGCGCGGACATTGGCAATGCCGTCGATCGCCTCGTCCAGCATATGATGGGCGAGGTCACGAAACGCGCTCCAGTCCTGCGGATCGAGCGACCCGTTCGTGGCGCCGGCCTTCGGATTGCGGATGATCTCGTTCATGCTGCGCTTCCCACGCCCGCCGTTGCGGTCCCCTCGGCATGCCGCGACAGCATCGCTGTGAATGCGGCAAAGATCTTGCGCATCTGCGGCGGCTTGTATGGAAACACGACAGGCGAATCCATGTTGTGCACGACGGCGGTGTTGTCGGCTTCGAACACCAACAGCTCGCCTTTCTGGTTCTCGGCGCAATCGACGATGAAGTAATCAAGCCCGACGCGCCGGCTCATTTCGTCAAGCGCGGATCTGTGGCGCGCGGCGAAAGCGCGATCGAAGTCTTGCATGAAGATGGCCTCTTCAGCCCGCTTCTCTTCGCTAAACGCCATGTAGGCGTTGAGATACCAAATGTCCCAGCGATCGGCGATCGCCATGTGGCAGGCATAGGGCTTACCGTCGACCACGGTGAGCCGGATTTTTCGATAGAGCCCGTCGGGGCTCGCGTAGTTGACAAAACGCGCCACGAAGAAGTCCTGCTCCTGTCGCTCGGTGAGATAGGCCGCGAGCGCGGTGGCATCGTCGAGCTTGGCAAGTCCAACGCCGGCATGCGTACCGCGCGGCCGCACAATCATCGGAAAGTGCAACTCGCCCGTGATCTCCGAGCAGGCAATCCGGCCTTCCGCCAGAGCGGTCAATTGTGCACGGGTCGCATGGGCGGTCACGGGAATGTCGAGACCGGGAATACCGGCGAGCAGCCGGAATAATTTGTCGCGATCGAGATTGCCGATCAGCTCGGGGCGATTGAGCAACGGCCGCGGCCAGTTCGGCGCAGCCTTTGCGATCAGCGCAAGCGCTTCGCGGCATTCTTCGGAATCAGATGCGACCACGATGGCAACGTCGTGCTCGGGCAGCGTTTCCGGCAGGCCTTTGTCCTTGGTCACATAAAGCGTCAGGAGCTCGATGTCGGAACCTTCGAGCAGGAATTCGATCGGCGTGTTACCGCCCATGTCGATGTCCGCTGCCAGAGCCAGCACGCGCAGGCCCGGCTTCGGCGCAGCGGTAGGAGTCCGAAACAGCTGGTGGAACGAGAGCACCTCGGACTGGATGACGAGCCCGGCTTCCTTTTCCCCCATCAGCTGGGCGATCAGGGACAGATCCAGGCCCTCGCCAGCCTGCGCCGTCCCTTCGGCAATTCGCGCCAGCAGATGCTCGCGCAGCGGGTGCAGGTCGACACCCTCGAAGGCCTGGCGCGTCAAATGCGCAAAGCCGATACGGTCGGCATAGTCGGGCGCGGCAAGCGGATGCAACATTTCACACCTATACGGGCTACGCCGGCACAGCGGCGGTACGGTCAAGCAGCAGCTCGATCTTCACCAGGACGTGGGCGATGCGATCGAGAACGTGCTGCACATTACGTTGCGCTTGCGCGCTGTCGGCCGACCAGGCCTCGGTGACGTCTCGCGCGCCGACACAGAGCCGCAACGCAGCCTGCGGCGCACCGTCCGGCTGCTGCAGCCGCACCGGCTGGCCGACGAGGCAGCGTTGCGCCGCGACCTGCCGGTCCGCGGCGCTGCCGCCGATGTCATCGTTCATGGCGCGCGCGAGCGCGCGATGGACGGTGCTGGTATCCGAGATCGACACCGGCCTATTGTGGCGCATCAGGGTGAACGGAAAGATCGATCGCTGCATAAATTCTTCATCATCGGCATCAGCAGTGCCGACGGGTTGCGGGACGGCACGCAGCGACGGCGACAGCGCGATCATGCTGTCGATGCCGGCTGCCAGCTCGGCCATCGCCTTGGTGCGGAAGGCGCCGGGCACAGCATAATAGGTGCCGATCTCGGCCAGGGCCGCTTCCCAGCGCAGCCATTGACCGAAATTCGGACGGCGTTCGAAGCGCGAGCGCAGCGCCGTCCACGCCATCGGCCAGTCACAGCGGCCGGCATAATCGAAGAAATCAGGCGCGATCCGGTCGATCCGGTCGAGCGCCCGCGACAATCCCTTCGGCAGCAGCAGCGCGCCGCTGAAGGCGGGGCCGCCGAAGAACTTGGAGCCTGTTATCAGCACCATGTAGCCGCGATCGAGATAGAGGCGCAGCCGGCGGCGGCCGAGTCGCGCCTGGCAGGCATCGACGACGATCTGAACCTCGCGCGGCCAGCGCCGCGCGATCTCGTTGAGACAGGCGAAACTTGGCGCGCGCCAGCCGAGCTTTGACGAATCCATGATGTGCAACAGAACGCGCCGGCCTTGCGCGAGGCTGGCTTCGATTGCACGGATGACAGCATCATCCGCGTCAGGACGCATGGCGAAGCCGGAAGCGGCGTCAAGCAGCGGCACCGCGATCGTGTCGCCGGCAAGGCCCGAGATCGCTGCGTCCTTGCGCACCGCAACGCCGCTCGCCGTCACCGTGCTGAAATGGTGCCCGCGCGCGGTATGAACAGTGCCGCTGCCGGTCTGGTCGGCACCCACCACGATCGTCACCGGCGGCGCGCCGAGCACCGCGTGGGCAAGGAACAGAGCGTGCAGCTGGGAATCCGTACCCGATGGCGAGAACACGACATCGACGCTCGGCGCGAGCAGGAAGTGCCCGCGCAGCTCCGCGCGCATGTCCTCGCAGCGCCGGTCGAAGGCGATCTCGACCTCGTCGAACAGCGATTTGTGGACCAGTTCCTCGCGCGCCAGCGCGGCGCGGTCATAGGCTCCTTGCGAGATCGTCGATGCGGTCGAAGAGGCGAAATTCCAGATCTCGGGCTCAGGCGAGGATCCGCAGCCATAGGCGTTGACGCACTGTTTCGGATCAAGCGCCAGCCGCCCGTCACCGCCGGAGACGAGCAGCGTATCCAGCGGCGTGAACAGATCGCGCAGACGATAGCGCGAGCCGCCTCCGGATGCGCGCGCGATGTCTGACGGGCGGGATGCGCCGACGCTCATCCCGACAAGCTCACGCCGCGTCGGCCGCCGCAGGCACGGCAGCGAATTGCGAGGCGATGTCGCCGTGAAACACCGAGGGACCGACATGATCGAGCGGGCTCTGGATGTCGGCCCAGATCTCGCCACCGATATCGGTCCAGCGCTTGCAGAAGGCGAAGTCCTCGGAGAGGTAAGTGCCGCTCGCCGGATCGATCATGCATTCGAACAGCGCGAACCGGTTCCGACTCGCGGCCAGCGTATCGTGCGAATGCTCTCGGAAGAACTGCAGATTGGCGTAATCAGGATGGCGGCACATCGCCTCCAGCGCCTGGCGGCGGATCATGAGGAAGCCGGTGCCCGCATAGCGCACGCGGGTAAAACCGTTGACCACCACGATACGATCGGGGTCCTCGATCTCGAGCACGTAGTCGAGCGAGGCCGCCGGCACATCGATGCGTCCCGACTGGATCGCCCGCGCAGCCTTGCCCCAATTGACGCGCTTGATCGGATAGCAGCCCGCGACGACATCGGCGCCACATTCGATCAGGCGGAACACCTGCTCCGGCCTGAAGCCGATATCGGCATCGATGAACAGGAAATGTGTCGCGTCGGGGTCGTCCAGGAACATCGCGACCAGATTGGCCCGTGCGCGCGTGATCAGCGCATCGCCGTCGCGCAAATGTACCTTGAGGGCGAGGTTCGACATGCCGTGCACGGCGCGCTGCAGCGCGAAGATGGAGCTCGCATAGATGCTCGAAACCTGCCCGCCGAAGCAGGGCGTCGCCACCACCAATTGCATCTTGTCCGACATTGACGGCTCCGCCCGCTCCAATCCTCTCCAAGAGGTAAACAGGCATGGTTAACGGCGCCTTAATGCGCCGTTACAGGAACTTGACCAGCGAGAGCTCCGCGAGCTTGGCGGTCGTCTGGTAGGACGCCTGTAGCGCGTTCTGGAGCGACAGGATCTCGCTCGCGACCTGGTCGGGCGAAGCCGATTCCGCCTGGTCGACGATGGTCTGGAGTTGCGCCTTGGCCTGGGTCTGGCGCGTGGTCGCGTCCTTCATCGTGTTCTGGGCCATCGCGATGTCGGTCTGGATGTCCTCGATCTTCTGTTGCCCGGCCTGCGGCGTCAGCGCCTGCGTGGTGCGCAAGGCCAACGCGGCCACCTGCCCGCCCGCATACTGCCCGGTCGGCGAGGTCGAGAACGTGCCGAACACGGCGATCGCCTGCAACTGCTTGCGGATCGCGGTCTCGTCGGCCTGCGCGCCATATTGCACGGTGACGGAGTCATCCACCCGCGCCACCGCAGTCGAGCGCGCCGAGCCCGGCCCGTCATTGCCGGTGTACCATTTCACTGTGGTGGCCGAGCCGTTCACCAGCGTCGTCGCAGAGCCTAATGGCGAAGAGCCGACGCGCAGCGGGGCCTTTGCCGCCGTGACCGGGGACGTCGTGAAGCCGAGCGCCCCGAACGCCGCGCTGTTCGAGCTCGTGATGTTGAGGCTGCCGGGATCGTCCGTGTTGATCGTGATCACGCCGCCATGGATGGTCGACGGCTTCGTGGTGCCGGTGAGCTGATCGATCTTGCTGAGGAGAGTTGCGACGTTGTCGGTAATGTTGATCTGGTTTGGCCCGGTGGCGCCCGAGGCGACAAAAGTCAGCGTCTGACCGTTCACCGTGATGGTGTCGGCAGGCGGCCCCGCCTGGAACGCCGATTGGAGGACTTCCGGGCCGCCCGGGGTCGCCGTGCCGCTCAGCACGGTTGAACCGGTGATCGGAGGCGTCGACGGCGTGTTGACGCCTCGCATCACGCTGCTGAGACCGAGCGCCGTGGCCGCCGGGCCGGCGGTGACCGTCACGTCTGTGGCAGTGCCAGTCGCGATCTGGATATTGCCGCTGGCGCTCAGGGTCACGTTGGCGGCGGGGATGCCGGCGGCCGTCGCGATCGCATTCAAGATGTCGGACACTTTCGCGACGCTGCCCGACGCCAATCCGATCGTGGTATTGCCGCTGGCCGACGTGACCGTGGCGACGTTGGGGTCGAAGGTGATCGTGTGGGCGCCGCTCGCGCCGGTGATGGTCAAAGTAGTACCGGTCGGAGCGTTGGCGAGCGCGCTGAGAACGGCCCCGTTGAGATGGGGTGTCGCCGAAGGATCGAGCGACGTCGTCGTTGTGGCAGCCGCCGATGCGCTGTCCTGCAACGCGACCGACCCCGTCCCGGTCGTCGAGGTATAGGGTGAGACCAGATTGCCGAGGGCCGCACCATTCGCGGTGGCGGATCCCGCCGTATTGAAGAAGTTGTCGCCGGCGGCGACGGCCGATGCGGCCACCAGCGAGGTGCCCGCCAGCTTCTTGATTGCGGTGTTCAGCGCGGTGTTGAGGTTCGCCGAGGTGATGGCCGGGTTGGATGGGACCGCTGGAATGATATTGGGATTGCCGGGATCGATCGCAAAGCTCCCGACCGGCGTCGGCGTCGCAGTGGACGCGGTCAGGTCGATCTGCTCGGTCGAACCATCGGGCAGCGTGAACTGCACGCTGAGCTTGTCGCCATTCTTTGGATTGACGCCATTGAGATTGACCGAGAACGATACCGGCGAGCCGCTCGGGCCGGTGACGGTCGCGCCCGTCAGCGTCGAGGACACCGCCGCGATCTTCAACCCGAACGGCGACGTCGGCGAATCCTCCTGCACCTGGATCGCGCCGGATGGCAACGTCGACTGCACCAGCCGTCCCATGCCGTTGGCGCCGAGATCGGCGGCCTGGCGCTCCGCCATGACGGTCTTCAGGCCCGCTTGCGTCGTGGTGCCATTGATGATGTCGCCGGCATTGGCGACGGATTGCGTGTTGTAGGCGGTCCCGGAGAACAGATAGCGGTTGCCCGACTGCGTGTTGAGGACGCCGACCATCGAGCCGAACTGCGCGGCCGCCGTGTTCTGCGCCACCGTCTGGCCGTTGACGTTG
The DNA here is from genome assembly GCF_028128665.1 of Bradyrhizobium sp. CCBAU 45384. Taxonomy (NCBI): domain Bacteria; kingdom Pseudomonadati; phylum Pseudomonadota; class Alphaproteobacteria; order Hyphomicrobiales; family Nitrobacteraceae; genus Bradyrhizobium; species Bradyrhizobium sp. CCBAU 45384. Next base: position 176,806 of record NZ_LBIZ01000108.1, on the reverse strand, counting down.
AGATCCTGCGAGGTGCCGGCCGAGCCTGTCTGCACCGTGTTGCGGATCGTCGTCAGCGACTGCAGCGCGGTGTTGGCGAGATTGATGTTGACGTTGACGTTGGTGATCGTGTCGGTATAGGCGGCAATGTTCGAAAGCTGCGCGCGCGAGGCGATCGCAAAGCCTTCGTTGGTGCCCATGCCGGAATAGTTCTGCGACAGCTTGCCGGTCGAGAGCTGCGTCGACAGGTCGGTGAGCTGCTGGTTGATATTGCGGATCTGCGCGCCGAGGACTGACGAGCCGTAATTGATGCTGCTGATCGACATGTTTCAGAGCCCTACTGATTACCCTTGAGCCTGGATCAACGTGTTCATCATGCTCTGCACCACCGACATCACGTGGGCGTTGGCGGCATAGGCATTCTGGAGCTGGATCAGGTTCGACATCTCCGAGTCCAGATTGACGCTGGAGGTCGAGTTGAACTTGGCCTGTAGCGTCGAGACCACGACGCTCTGGCCCTGCTGCAGCTGGGTCGCCTGGGTCGAGGCGTTGGCCTGCACGCTCAGGAACTGCTGGAGGTAGTTCGAAACGCTGCCGGTGAACGGCTGGCTGGCCGAGCCGAGACCGGTCTGCGGCGAATAGGAGTACACCGCGCTGGTGAGCTGCGAGTACAGATAGTCCGAGCGCGTGGTGTCACCGGTGGGCGTCAGCGGCGAGGTGTTGTAGATCGACAGCCTGGTCGGATCGGCGGCGAGTTGCGTGTTCACGGCGATGCGGCCGGCAAGGCCGGTCATCTGCAAGCCCGTCCCCGTGATTGCGCCGGTGTAGAGCGCCTGGCCACCGTCGGTGAACAGCGGCAGCTGCGGACCACCCGAGGTCAGCGAGGAGACCGTCTTGCTGCTCGACGCCGCAGTGACCTTGGCGAGGCCGGAATTGTCGTCGGTGACGCGCAGCACCGTCGCGCTCGCGGGCGACGGGGAAAACGACAAATGGGAGCCCGGCAGCGCACTGTTGAGCGCGGAAGCGATCGCGCCCATGCCGGTTGAAAAATTGACGCCGATCTGCACCGGATTGGCATTGGTGGCGTTCTGCAGTGGCAGCGCCGTCGGATCGGTTACGTTCACCAGCGTCACCTGACGCTGCGTGTTGGTGGAGTCGGTATAGGTGATGTTGACGGTGTTGCCCGGCTGCGCGCCGGCAAGATCGATGTCGAAGCCGGCGGGCGGACCGGAGACCGGGGTGCCCGCCGTGGTCTTGTCCGACAACGCGGTCGACATCGTCGCGGCGAGCTGGTCGACCTGGTTCTGCGCCTGCACCAGCGTCTGGTCCCGCAGCTTCAAATCGGCCGCGATCTGCCCGGAGGAGACGACGTTGTTGCCGGCGACGTCGATGGAGGAGCCGTTCGGCAGCTTGATGCTGAGCGCGCCAACGCCTGATTTGGCGGGATCAATATTATAGAGCGACGTAGCACTCAGCGCGCCCACGGACGCGAACGAGAATTGCGAGGCGAGGCCCGCGCCGACCAGCTGGATGCCTGTCGTGGTGTAGATGTTGGCCTGGTTCGATCCGTCGGTGGTGACGCGGACGTCGACATATTTCGACAGCGCGTTGATGGCCTGGTCGCGCTGGTCCATCAGGTTTGCTGCGGACGGATCGGTGGCCGCCAGGCCCTGCAGCTTGGTGTTGATGTCGGCGATCTGGTTCAACGCCGCATTGGCGGCTTGCGACGAGGTGCTGAGATCCTGCTCGACGTTGGAACGCAGCGACTGAATGCCCTTGGTGGTGACGTTGAGCTGCGTCGCCAGCGCCTGTGCGGCGCCGAGCGCGACCCGCTGCGCCGACGACGAGCCTGCGCTGGTGGAGAGCGCCTGCAGCGATGAGGTGAAATTATTCAGCGCGTTTTCCAGCGTGCCGCTGTTGCCGGGCGTGCCATAGACACTCTGAAGCTGCTTCAGAATGTTGGCCATCTGGTCGGCATAGCCGCTGCCGCCGGTCTCGGTGCGCAGCTGGTTCTGCACATAGCTGTCGATGTCGCGGCTGACGCCTGTGGTCTTAGCCGTCGCGCCGAAGTCACCGGTGCTGACTTCGATCTGGTTCGGCGTCTGGGCAACGTAACCCGGCGTCTGCGAGTTTGCGACGTTCGACGAAACGATCGACAGCGCAGCCTGGTTGGCACGCAGACCGCTCATCGCACTGGCAAGGGCTGAACTCAAACCCATCTTACTTGCCGCCTTTGGTTACGTTACGCGCCGATTAGCGCAACACGTTGAGGAGATCCTGGACCATCGAATTCGCCGTCGTGATCACCTTGGTGTTGGCCGAATAGGCCTGCTGGGTCACGATCAGCTTGGTGAACTCGTCGGCGATGTCGGTGTTGGATCCCTCCAGCGACGAGCCGCTGATGGTGCCCGAGGCGCCGTCGATCGCCGGACCCGACTGGTCCGTCGCCGCGTAGGCGCCGCCGTCGAGCGCCTTGAGGTAGTTGGTGCCGTTGAAGTGCGACAACGACACCTGCGCGAGGTCGAGGTTCTGGCCGTTGGAGAAGGTGCCGACCACGAGGCCGTTATTGTTGACGGCGACCGAGCGGAGCTGGCCGGCGGCGTAGCCGTTCTGCGTGATGGTGTTGATGGTCACCGCGCCACTGGTCGAGGCATACTGCGTCAGCCCGCCGGAGGAGATGTTGAAGGCGACCGAGCCGAGCGATTGACCGCCGACGCTGACGTTCGGGATTGTGATGCCGGAGCCGCTTGGCGACGTCAGCGAGCCGTCGGCCGCGAAGGTGAAGGCCTGCCCGGTATTGACCCAGCCGACCGCCGTACCGGTCGCGTTCGGGTCGGTCTGGTAGAACAGGTTCCAGCTGTCGGAATGACCCGGCCCCAGCGAGGCGCTATCGGTTTTGGCCCAGCGCAATTGCAGGTTCACCGGCGTGCCGGCGGCGTTGTAGGCCGTCACCGCACCGCCGCTGATCGATTCCTTGGTGAATGTCGCGATATCGTTGCCGATCACGCCGCCGGTGCCTGCGGTGCCACCTCCGTTGCGATTCTTGGTGATGGTCGAGGTGAAGCCGAGCGCGGCGAAGGCGGCGCTGTTGGAGCTCGACACCGACAGGTTCGAAACGGTGCCGGTGTTCAGCGTGATCACGCCACCGGCGCTGACCGATGATCCCGACGCACCGGAGAGAGCGTCGATCTTGCCGAGCAGGGTCGTAATGTTGTCGGTGACGTTGATCTGGTTCGCGCCGGCCGCGCCCGACGCCATGAAGGTCAGCGTCTGACCGTCGACCGTGATCGTGTCGCCCGCAATAAACCCCGATGTGAGCACCTCGGCGCCGCCGGCGGTCGCGGTGCCGCTCAGCACCGTGGCACCCGTGATCGCTGGAGAGGACAACACGTTGCCGCCGCGCGTCACGCTGCTGAGGCCGAGCGCGGTCGCCGCCGTACCACTGCCGACCGCCACGTCGGTGGTCGTGCCTGTCGAGATCTGAATGTTGCCGCTCGCCGTCAGGGTCGCCGTGACACCGGCACCGCCTGCGGTTTGAATCGCGGTCAGGATACTCTGAACCGTCGCCGTCGTGCCGGCGCCGAGACCGATCGTGGTGTTGCTGCCCGCCGTGGTGACGGTGGCGCCGCCGTTGAAGGTGATGGTGTTGCCGTTGATGGTCAGCGTCTGGCCGCTCAGCGCGGTGAGGATGCTAGAGGCGAGATGGGTGCCCACCGTGTTGTCGAGCGACGTGGAGGTCGATGCCACCGCGGCCGAATTGTTCTGGAGCGCAACCGTCCCCGTCCCCGTCGTCGACGAGTACGGCGATCGCAAATTGCCGGTTGCGGCTGCGCCGGATACCGTCGCGTTGGTATAGGGCGCGGGCGGAGTGCCGACCGGCAGCGGGTTCGCGGCGAAATCCGAGGGGTTGATACCGCCGGCTGCCAGAAGCGTACCGGTCGCTGCGGTCGAGCTCGCCACCGTGTTCGGCACGCTCGGCAGGTTGGCGGCGTATTGGATTGAGGTGGTTGCCTGCGCCGGGATGAAGTTGTTCTGGAATTTCAGGACGCTCGCAACGTTGCCCTGCGGGTTGCCGGTCTTCGGATCGACCGTGACGCCCATCAGATAGTAGCCGGCGCCGTTGACGAGGTTGCCGTTGGCGTTGAGCTGGAAGTCGCCGCGCCGGGTGTAATAGGTCACGCCGCTGAACTGCGGCAGGTTGTCGACGATGCTGGTGGCTTTCTGGATCGAGAAGAAGCCGTCACCGGTGATCGCCATGTTGGTGGCGACGCTGGAGGACGAGATCGTTCCCTGGGTGGTGATGGTGGCCTTGGCGTTGGCCGTCACCCCGCCCGCGACCTGCTTGCTCGGGACCGAGGCGTCGGGAATGAGATCGACGAAGCTGGTGCCGATGCCCTTGTAACCGGTGGTGGACGAGTTCGCGATGTTGCCCGAGATGTTCTGAAGCGCGTAGGACTGCGCCTGCAGGCCACCCACCGAGGTGTTCATTGCATCGAAGATACCCATAACTTTGTCTCCAAATCCGGTCTCGGCGGCCGGTCGACCATGGCCGCAGTCGGGGAGACAGTCGCAAGGCCTATGCCAAGGCCGGTATTCTCACGAAATCAATGGCTTAAATAGAAATGCCCCAGCCGAAGACCGGGGCATAATTGCCGGACCGGCAACAATTGCCGGGGCACATTGTCGTACCGGAGCGCTGCGTGAGCAGCGAATCCGGAACGTCGAGATTCCGGGTTCGGTCCTGCGGACCGCCCCGGAATGACACCTCAACGCCCTACGTCGCCGACGGCGTCGCGGGGTGGAAGACCAGTCCGAAGCCGTCGATGCAGTAGCGCAGCCCGGTCGGCTTCGGACCGTCGTCGAAGACGTGGCCGAGATGGCCGCCGCAGCGCCGGCAGTGCACCTCGGTGCGCACCATGCCGAAGCTGCGGTCCTCCGTCTTGCCGACATTGCCCTCGATCGGCTGGTAGAAGCTCGGCCAACCGGTGCCGCTCTCGAACTTGGTCTCCGAGCTAAACAGCGGCAGGTCGCAGCCGGCGCAGGCGAAGGTGCCCTTGCGATGCTCGTTCAGCAACGGGCTGGAGCCGGGCCGCTCGGTGCCTTCCTTGCGCAGGATCTCATATTGCTGCGGCGTCAATTGCGCCCGCCACTCGGCGTCGGTCTTCTCGATCTCGAATTTTTGCGCGGCTTTCTCTCCAGCCTGCGCCGGCGTTGTCCTCAGCCAGCGGAAGGCCGAAAGGCCGAACAGGCCGGCGACAGTGGTTAGCAGGATGCGGCGGTCAAACATCTCATTCTCCGTGCGGGAGCGTGTACGCCCTGAGATACGGGCTCTGACGGACAATGTTACACGTCCAGGCGGGATTTTTCGCGCCCTTATTGGGGGACGCCCTGCTCCCGCGCGGCCGGTTCCGCCTGCTCCGTCGCTGCCGCCTGCGGTGGCGCCGGCGCCAGTCGCGGCCGAACCCCTGAGGGCTGGTGACGCGGACCGGTGCCGGCGGCCCGGTTGGCCTCGGCGAGGCGCGCCTCACGCTCCCTGTCCTTCACCCGCGCCCGCTCGCGGTATCGGGCCAGCGTCCCCGCGGCGGACGAACTCGCCCTACCCCAGAGGCCGACCAATTGGCCCGCGACCCGCCCGGTCGTGCCGCCGGCCCAGACCAGCTCGAACGGCGCGAACAGCTTCCAGCGCTCCTCACCCCACAGGATGCTGCGCGCGATCAGTTGCCCGGCCATGGCCGACGTGTTCATGCCCTGGCGGCCGAACCCGCTCGCCACCCACAGGCCTTTGCGCAGCTGGCCGATCTGCGGCATGCCGTGCACGGTCTGGCCGGTGGCGCCGCCGAACGTCTCCGATATCTCGACATTGCCGAGCTCGGGGAAGATCGACCGGATACGGCGCTTGATGCTGCCTGCAAAGCGCTGCGGTCGGGCGGCCCAGGTGGTTTCCGGGCTCTCCCACATCAGGCGGTCGCCATCGACGATGCGGAAATGATCGACGCCGTCGTCATCCATCACCGATCCCTTGAAGCCGATGATGTCATGCACCCGCTCGCCGAGCGGCGCGGTGATGCCGGCATAGCGCGAGACCGGCAGCAGCGTATCCGACAGCCGCCGCAATGGCGCACCGAGATGAATGTTGCCGGCCAGCACGATGTGGGAGGCGCGCAGCCGCGCCGAAGGCGTGACGATGCGCTTGCGGATGCCGGAATGATCGATGCTGACGACAGGCGTATCCTCGAAGATGCGCGCACCGGCGCGCCGCGCCAGCGCGGCGAGACCATGCACATATTTGCGGCCGTCGACCTGGAACGCTTTGGGATAATAGACCCCGTGGAAGTAGCGATCGGTCTTGAGCGCCGCGCGCACGCGATCGACCTGCCAGCCTTCGACCTCGGTATCGAAATCCTCGTACAGTATCTGGAGCCGGCTGATCAGCCGGTCGCCGGCATCGACGTTGGAGACCTCGAGCACGCCCTCGGTGAGGCCGATATCAGGCATGTTCTCTTCGGTAGCGTTGGCCCTGACGAGCTCGGCGCCCTCCTTCGAGAGCGCCCACAGCTCACTGGCATCCTCGAAGCCGATGCGCTCGATCAGATCGGTGAGCGGCAGCGCGAAGCCCGGCATCACGGTGCCGAGCTGGTTGCCGGAGGCGTTCCAGCCGATGTGACGGCCCTCGAGCACCGCGACGCTGGCCCCCAGCCGTGCCGCCTCGAGTGCCACGGAAAGGCCGGCAAGCCCTGCCCCGATCACGCAAATATCGGCGTCGAGATCGAACGACAGCCGGGCACGCTCGCGAAGGCCGGCTTCTTCCTGGGACGCGCTTGTGAAAGTCTCGCTCATGTCGTTTTCTTAGAGCATGATCCGGAAAAGTGCGCAGCGGTTTTCCGACAAGATCATGCTCAAAACAACAACTTGATACCGAGCAGGCGCTTGTCACCTTGTCCTCAACAGGCACCTGTAGATTATCCTGGACGTGGAACGATTCGAGAATGCCATGCGCCGTTTGATGCTGCTGCGTCACGCCAAGACCGAGACCGACGCGCCAAGCGGCCGCGACCAGGACCGCCGTCTCGACCATCGCGGCCAGCGCGACGCCGCCGAGATGGGCGACTGGATGGCCACCCATCCGCCGGTCCCCGAGACCGTGCTGGTATCGCACGCCGTCCGCGCCAGGCAGACCTGGGACCTCGCCTGGGAAGCGATGAAAGACCGCGTCGCAGCGCCGCGGGTTGAGGTTCTGCCGGAACTCTATGGCGCCGATCCCGCGCAGATTCTCGAAACCATTCGCACTGCAACGATCCCGGCCAATCCCAAGCGGCTCCTGCTGGTCGGGCACAATCCCGGCATGCACGAGGCGGCGCTGATGCTGACGGGCAGCGGCGACAAGGCCAGTGCCAAGGCGCTCGCCGACAATCTGCCCACGGCGGGGCTTGCGGTCCTCGACTTTGATGTCAAGGATTGGGGGGACGTGGCCTACCGCCGCGGCAAACTGGTGCTGTTCGTCAGCCCCAAGCTGCTTCGACTGGGATGATCGCGCGACGTGCCGGGAGAACGTGCTGACTGGAAGATTTGGAGGCGCAGATGTTCAAGTCCATTCTCGTGCCCATCGACCTCGCCGACACCGATCTGGCAAAGCCAGCCATCGCGACCGCGACGACGCTGTCGCAGAACTGGAGCGGATCGGTCCGGCTGCTCAACGTGCTGCCGATGACGCCGGTGATGCTGGCCGAATATGTCCCGGCCGACTTCGACGAACAGCAGCGCCAGACCTCCGAAGAGGCGCTCGCCATCGTCGCCCGCGAATCCGGCATCGACCCCGCCCACATCTCCACCGTGGTGCGCCAGGGCGGCATCTATCACGAGATCCTGGAGGAAGCCGCGCAGATGAAGGCCGACCTGATCGTCATGACCTCGCATCGGCCGGCGATGCGCACCTATTTCCTCGGCTCCAATGCCGGGCATGTGGTGCGTTATGCCAAATGCTCCGTGCTGGTGGTGCGGCACTAAAACGGGAGCAATGGCGTGAAGCAATTCTGGCGGAGATGGACCTACGAGATCCCGCTCGCAATCGGCGATGCGCTGTGGGAGGTGCTGGTCGTGCAACTTGCTGCGCTGCTCGACAGGCTGACGGTGCGGAAAGTCATCGCCTTCATTCCCGTCGTCATCCTCATCTGCGCTTACTATCACAACATCCCGATTCCGCCGGAGCTCATGTTGATCGGCGACTTCCTCGCCTATATCGACATCTTCTCGGTGCTGTTCCTGCTCGGCGTGCTGAGTCGCATCACGACGGTCGTGTTCGTCGTCAAACAAGCGGCGGCGCGGATCGCCATGCTGGCGGGCAGCGTCACAGCACGGATGCAGCGGCTGGATGTCCGGCATGGGCGTCAGCGTAGCGCTCCAACGCGGCCGCATCGCAAGCCTGGCGCATCCGAGGACGATCGAATTTATGGTGTGTGGGGCCAGGTTGCACTGGCTTGATCCGGACGGTCTCGTAGGGTGGGTTAGCCGAAGGCGTAACCCACCACTGATGCTTCTGTGGAGGCAGAAGCGGTGGGTTACGCTTCGCTAACCCACTCTACGCGGCAAGAGCCGGGGCCCATGCCTCAGCGCACCGTGCGGCTTCCTGGGTCCCGGCTCTGCGCGGCAGCGCAAGAACACTGCAGCGCGTCCAGGACGCAGGCGAGCAAGATCACAGAAACCGGCTCAGCTCGGCCTTGAACTGCCCGTACACGGCGTCCTCGATCTGGCTGCGGTTGATGCCGATGTCGCGCAGGGCGCGGTCGTCGAGCTCGTTCAGCGTCTTGACGGCGGAGCGGCGCTCCAGGCGGTCGAACAGCGCGTAGGCAGCATTGACGAGCGTGGCAAAAAATCCGCTCGAGGTGGATGGGCGTAAGCTCCGCCCGGCAGTTTGCGAGATCGTGGTCATGTTTCTTCTCCGGCCATTGGTCCTACGCGGCGAAGCGAATGCCGTTGGCGCAAACGCTGGAAGCGCCTGCACCTCATGTGCCGTCGGATTGCTCTCGCTCCCCTCGGCTCCATCGCGGACCTTGATGGAACTTAAATGCTCCAGTACATTTCTCGGAGCAACAAAAACATTGCTCTCGGTGCAATAATGTCCAAGTTCGAATACGTGAAGCTTGCGGATGCCATTGCCGCAGATATCGCTAAAGGGACGTTAAGACCCGGCGACCGGCTGCCGCCGCAGCGCAATTTTGCCTATGATCGCGGCATTGCCGTTTCGACAGCCAGCCGTGTCTATACGGAGCTGCTGCGCCGTGGGCTCGTGGTCGGCGAGGTCGGCCGCGGCACCTTCATCTCCGGCGACATCAGGCGCGAGGTCGAGACCATCGCCGAGCCGGCCGACGCGCGGATCAATTTCGAGGTCAATTATCCGTTATTGCCGCAGCAATGGGCGATGATCGCCAAGAGCCTCGCCGGGCTCGAGCGCGTCGATGCGCTGGAAGCCGTGCTGCGCTCATCGACCAGCACCGGCACCAAGAGCGCGCGCGTTGCGGCCGCCGCCTATCTCGCCCGCAAGGATTTTGCGCCGCCGGCCGAGCAGATCCTCTTCACCGCCAACGGCAAGCAATCGCTCGCCGCCGCGCTGGCAGCGCTGGTGCCGACCGGCGGCCGCTGCGGCGTCGAAGCGCTGAGCTACCCTTACGTCAAGAGCATCGCCGCGCGGCTCGGCATCACGCTGGTGCCGATTCCGATGGACGAATTCGGCGCGCGGCCCGATGCGATCCAGAAGGCGCATCGCGAAGCGCATCTGTCGGCGCTGTATCTGCAGCCGATCATCCAGAATCCGCTCGGCGTCACCATGAACGCGACGCGGCGCGCCGACATCATGCGCGTCGCCGAGAAGCTCGATCTCACCATCATCGAGGACACCGTCTACGGCTTTCTTGCCGACGATACGCCGCTTGCAGCACTCGGGCCGGACCGCTGCATCGTGCTCGACAGCCTCTCCAAGAAGGTTGCACCGGGCCTGGCGCTCGGCATCCTCGTCACGCCGCCGCACTTGCGCGAAAGCATGATGAGCGCGGTGCGCACCGGCGGCTGGATCGCCTCCGGCCACGCACTCGCCGCCGGACAACGGTTGATGGCCGACGGCACCGTCGCCGAGCTGACGCGGCTGAAGCGCATCGACGCGGCGCGGCGCCAGCAGACCGCGGCACGGCTGCTCGCCGGCTACCAGCTTTCGGCCGATCCGCGCTCCTATCATCTGTGGCTGACGCTGCCGCCGCATTGGCGCTCGCAGACCTTCGTCGCCGCGGCGGCCCGGCGCGGCATTGCATTGACGCCGTCCTCGACCTTCGCGGTCGCGCACGGCCATGCACCGAATGCGGTGCGACTCGCGCTTGCTCCGCCCTCGTTCGAGCAGCTCGATTCCGGCCTGCGTACGATCGTGTCGCTGCTCGGCACCAAGGAAGAGGATTTCGACTCGACCGAGTAATCCCGCCCCGTCAGGGCTCCGGCCATTGCGCGATAAAGCCCTGCGCCTTGTACGGCTCGATCTTGTCCCATTCGTGCAGGACACGGCGGCGAAATTCGGCATCGGTATGCCAGAGCGTGCGCGGCGTGGCAAAGCTGTCGACGGTGAGCAGCAGCTTGGTAACCTCGGGCCAATGCCGGTGCAATGTCATCGGATAGCGCCGCGCCGTCCAGGTGTTGCCGAGACAGATCACGCTGCGGATGTTGCGCAGGCCCAGCGCCGCATCGATGATCGGCAGCGAGAAGATCACGTTTTCGCCGGTGTTCATCGCGGCGTGCTCCTCCAGGATCCGGTCCGCCGGAATGCCCGCTGCGACCATCGCCGCCTTGATGATGGCGCACTCGGATTGCTCCGAGCCCGGGGTCACACCGCCGCTGACAATCGACCAGCGGTAAAAGCCCTCGCGCCACAGCCGCGCGGCGGTTTCGACGCGCAGCGCGACATCCTCGCGGGTGCCGAACAGGAACAAGAGATCGGCCGGCACAAGCGGCGTGTCGATCAGATGGATGCGATTGATCTCGGCGATCTCGTCCGCCGTCGGCAGGCGCGTGCTGCGATTCATTGACGTCATCGCGGCACGATGCGGGAAGCGCGCGCGGCGGCGAAGTCAATTTTGATTGCGGCGCATTGCAGACGCTAGGGCAGCAAGGAGCGAGGCAGTTGATCAAAACTGTAGCTGCGCGGCTGGTTGCGCCGGACGAAGCCCCCGACCTGCCAGACGAACAGCGCCGCAAAGCCGAGGATGAACAGCACGCCGGCAAACTCGCCGATCAGCAGCGCGCGGATCAACAGCCCGGCCATAGCCAGGGCCAGCAGCGCCAGGAAGGCGAGCACGGCGGCATAGGTCTTGCGGCCAAGGCCGGCGGTCAGCTCGGCCCGGCTGCCGGCCTTCGCCATCCGCGCGTGCAGCGCGACGATGAAGTCGCGAAAGCCATTGTCCTGCGGCGCCATCAGCGCCGCGGTCTGCCAGCTCGTCGACAGGATCGCGATGCGACCGCCCTTGGCATGGCTGAGATCGGCGCGAAAGCGGTGCTGCTGCATCGAGACTGGGCGGAACGACAGCCTGATGGCACTGATCTCGTCATAGCGCCAGAGGCCGGAGCGGCCGGCGATGTGCCAGGACAATCCTTCGTCCGTCAGCTCGAAGCGATGCGCCGAACCGATCAGCGACGCCTTGTAGGCGTAGCTCGTGACCGATCCGCCCTGCCCGTCCGACATCTGCATCACCCGATCCGCCTGCGATCCGCTTGCACGATCGCCCTTCCCCATCCTACAAGCGAGGCATGGCTGAGACGATCTATTTTCCGCGCCGCCTGATTCTCGGGGCTGCTGCGATCGCGGGCGTACTGCTTGCGCTCGCGGTCCACATGCTGGGTGCGCGCTACGGGCTCGACCTCGGCGGCCTCTGGCGCTCCGACCCGCACGAGTTCATGCCGACCGGCGCTGCGATCGCCTGGTGGCTGATCGCGACGGTCGGATTTTCCGGCGGCTATTTCACGGCGACGTTGATGCAGAGCGCCGTCTCCGGCCAGATCCCGCAGCGGATGCGTCAGTTCCTGATCGTGGTCGGCGTGCTGCTGCTCGCCGGCGCCGGGCAAGCGGCCTCGGCGCCGAGCCCGCTTCCGACCGTCTCCGGCGTGCTCGCGGGCCTCGCGGCGCTGTGTCTCGGTGCCGTGATGGCCTTCTGCGGCGCGCATTTCGCGCTGCGCGGCGGCAAGCCCAACTAAGCCGAAGCGCGCAGCCGCGGCCGATCCAGCATCATCCCGACTTCGCAGGCGGGCCGCGGCTGGCTGAACAGATAGCCCTGCGCCTGGGTGCAGCCCTCGCGCCGGAGCAGCTCGAGCTGCGCGTCGTTTTCGACCCCCTCCGCCGTGGTGACGATGCCGAGGCTGCGGCCAAGGCCGGTGACGGCGCGGATGATCGCGACGGAATCCTCGCGCGTGGCAAGCTCGGACACGAAGGAGCGGTCGATCTTGATCTTGTCGAAGGGAAAGCTGCGCAAATAGCTCAGCGAGGAATAGCCGGTGCCGAAATCGTCGAGCGAGATCCGCACGCCCATGGCGCGCAAATCGTGCAGCGTGGTCAGCGTCGCCTCGCTGTTCTGGAGCAGTACGGATTCGGTGATCTCGAGCTCGAGGCGACGCGCTGCGAGCCCCGAATTCGTCAGCGCCTCCGTCACCGATGCAATCAGGTTCGGACTCTTGAACTGGACCGGCGACAAATTGACGGCGACGCCGATATCATCCGGCCAGGTCGCGGCATCCGCACAGGCGCGGTGCAGCACGAGCTCGCCGAGCTGGACGATGAGGCCGGTCTCCTCCGCGAGCGGAATGAAGTTGATGGGCGAGATCAGGCCGCGCTCCGGATGATTCCAACGCAACAGCGCTTCGAAGGCGACAACGCGATCGCTGACGACGTCGCGGATCGGCTGATAATACGGCTGGAACTCATCGCGCTGCAGCGCCGCGCGCATATCCATGTCCAGCAGGCGCCGGGCCTGCGCGCGCGCATCCATACCGGTTTCGAAGAAGCGATAGGTGCCGCGGCCGTCGGCCTTGGCGCGATATAGCGCCAGGTCGGCGTTTTTCAGCAGCTCATCCGGATTGCTGCCGTCCTGCGGCGACAATGAGATGCCGATCGAGACGCCGATCACGATCTGATGGTCCGCGATCTCGTAGGGCGCGGAGATCACCTCGACGATGCGTCTTGCGAGCGCCCGCGCTGCAGCCTCCTCCGATCGGCCGATCTGGACCACGGCGAACTCGTCGCCACCGAGACGGGCCACGGTGTCGTGCTCGCCGACCGTCGCCTTCAGCCTTTGGCCGACTTGCTTCAGCAGCGCATCGCCAATGGGATGGCCGAGCGAATCATTGATGTCCTTGAAGTGATCGAGGTCGAGACAGAACACCGCGAGCTGGTCGTTCGCGGCCGCCCGGCGCAGTCCCTGGTCGAGCTGCTCGTGGAACAGCACGCGGTTCGGTAGATTGGTCAGCGCGTCGTGACGCGCCATGTGCGAGATCTTGGCCTGCGCGTCCAGCCATTCGGTGATGTCCTCGAAGGTTGCGACCCAACCGCCGCCCCGCATCGGCTGGTTGACGACGCGGATCGAGCGCTCGAACCGGCGAACGACGTCCGTCGTTGTCCGTCCCTCCCGGGCATCCTCGACGAGGCGCGCGAAGAATTGTTCGGCATCACCGTTCCACTGGCCCTTGGCCGCCTCCTCGCGGAGAATATCGAGCAGGAGGCGGCCGGTCAGCTGCATGTCGGAGCGGCGGAGCATCGCCGCGTAACGCTCGTTGAACAGGATGATCTTGCCTTCGGCATCGAACATGCACAGTCCCTGCGACATGTTCTCGAGGGCCGTGTCGAGCACGATCTGCTGGCGCCCGATCTCGCCCTTGGCGCGACGGTCGAGCACGGCGGCCGTGAGCGCGATAGCGATGATGGCAACGGCCGCGCTGGCGGTCATGATGGACAACGACGCCGGCGGGATCGCAAGGCCGCTGATTGCAAGCGTCGGATCGGGCGTCAACTGCAGTGCGCCCATCGCGGTGAAATGGTGTGAGACGATGGCAGCGGTGAGCAGGATCGTGGCGCCCAACGCGTTGGACAGGCTGTCGCTCCGCCCCGCGACGAACAGGGCGGACGATCCAAGGACAATGCCCAGCAGAATCGATACCGCGACGGTGCCGGCGGTCCAACCGACATGGGCAGGAATCTCGAACGCCATCATGCCGGTGTAATGCATGGCTGCCACGCCGCCACCCACGACAGCGCCGCCAAGCGCGACCAGAGCGCCGCGCCTCGTCGAAACCGAAATACTGAGACCGATGAAGGTGACCGCAATCGCAAAGATCAGCGAAAGGATCGTCACTGGGATGTTGTAGGCGCCACCGGCGCCGGGCCCGTAGGCCTGCATCGCGATGAAATGGGTTGCCCAGATGCCGCAACCCGTCACGACAGCATCGAGCGTGATCCACACGAGGCGGGCACCGCCATTTGCCGCTCGCGCCCGATGAAACAGACTGATTGCCGCCGCGCTCGCCAGCAGGCACACGGCGCCGCCGAGTGCGACCAGCCGCCAATCATGCTGGTCCGTGAGACAAAACAGAACTTGATACATCGCCGGCCCCTGTTCCATCAGGCACTAGAGCCGGCAGAGATGGACAGTCGGTAACCGGCGCGGCGCCGGTTGCCGGATTGGTGAACAGAGAATGTGTGTGGCCGCTCACATTTCTCGCCCCTGCGCGATGACGCCAAGGCCGATCACGCAGGCGGCCAGCAGCAGCACCGCAGCCGATATGATTAGCGATTGGTGAAGGCCGGTCATGAACGCGCGATCGGACGCCACCAGCGAGCCGAACAGCGCAACGCCAAGGACGCTGCCGGTTTGCCGTGTCGCGTTGAGGACGCCCGCAGCGACACCCGAGCGCGCTTTCTCGACGCTGCCGAGCGCGGTCGAGGTTAGCGGCGGCACCAGGAGGCCAAGCCCGCCGCTGATCGCGATCATCTGCACAGAGATCGCAGGGTAGCTCGTTCCGGCCTCGATCCAAACCAGGCCAAGACAGCCGAGCGCAGAGATGCAGGCACCTGCCACGATGGTCGGGCACGGGCCGATACGTTCGGCCAGGCGCGGCGCCAGCAGATTGACCGGGAGCACCGCTCCCATCATCGGCACGAAGGCGAGGCCGGTCCACCAGGCCGATAGACCGTTGATCCGCTGGAAATAGAGGCTCAGCACGAAGATCAGACCATAGATCGCGACGTTGACAAGCAGGCCAACGATCGTGGTCAGGCTAAACAGCCGATGACTGAACAGAGACAGTGGCAGCATTGGCTGCTCGGTGCTGGCCTCGCGCCAGACAAATAGCGCTGCGAGGACGGCGGAAGTGATGAAGGCGGCGATCACCGCCGGATGGCCCCATCCAAGCGCGCCAGCTTCGATGATTGCACCGGCGAGCGCGCCCAAGGCTCCGATCGCAGCAAGCTGACCGGGTAGATCGATCTCGCGTGAGCGCGCGCGCGTGGTCTCGGTGGCATAGCGCCAGCTCAGCCACAGGCCTGCAAGGCCGATCGGCAGATTGACGAGGAAGATCGCGCGCCACCCGACCAGCGTGATCAGCGCGCCACCGACGAAGGGACCGGCCGTCAGCGCCAGGCTCGCACCTGCCGCCCAGACCGCAACGGCCCGACCGCGCGCAAGATCGTCCGTGTAAGCGTGATTGAGCAGCGCCAGCGAATTCGGCACCAGGATCGCCGCCGCCAGTCCCTGCACCAGTCGCGCGCCGATCAGCACGATGGCGTTGGGCGACAGCGCACAGGCCAGCGAAGCGGCCGTGAAGATCGCGAACCCCGCCATGAAGATACGCTTGGCGCCGATGCGATCGCCGAGTGCGCCTGATGTCAGGATGAAGGCGGCAAAAGCGATGGTGTAGGCGCTGACCACCCATTGCAGCTCCGCGACGCCGCCGCCGAGCGTCTTGCCCATGGCGTCGAGCGCCGTGTTGACGATGGTGACGTCGAGCTGCACGACGCCATAGCCGAGGCTCATCGCAGCCAGCGTCAGCGAGGTTGCAAGGCGCGATGCGGTGCGCGGGGCACCACCCGCGTCGAAGGTTTCATATTTGACGGTGTTGGCTCGCATGCTGCCATCTCGGTTGCAGCCCCACGCCAACTCTACGCCGCGCTCCCGTTGTCATGTTTCGACAACGACCGAATGATGTATACCCGAAACGCAAGCGCCGCGCGGGAGAACCGCGCGGCGCTCTTGAGGGCTACTCCGGCTTAGCTCGCCGCCCGCAAGTTCACCTTGCTCTCGGCCAGCGTGGTCAACTTTTTGTCGGTTGCCTTCTCTTCCTCGAGCGTCTTGGCAAGCACGGCGGCGCAGTCACTGCGGCCGAGCTGCTTGGCCCAGGCGATCAAACTGCCATAGCGGACGATCTCGTAATGCTCGGCGGCTTGTGCCGCGTTGATCAGGGCCGCATCGAGCACCGCCTTGTCGGCGACCTCGCCCGCGGTTTCCTCCGCCTCTTCGATGATGCCGTCGATGGCCGGGCAATCGACCGCCTTCACCGAAACGCCGTGCATCTTGAACACTTCCTCGAGCCGTGTGACGTGCTGCCTGGTTTCTTCAAGGTGCGTCAAAAAGCCCTGCTTCAGCTGCGGATCTGTGGCCTTATCTGCCATTTTCGGCAGCGCTTTGGTGAGTTGCTGCTCGGCGTAATAGATGTCCTGCAGCTGATGCACGAACAGGTCGTTCATGGTCTTGATGTCTTTGGTGAACAGTCCCATCGTTCCAATCCTCGAGAAGTCTTGGGGAACACGACAGCGTCGGCTTGAACAAAAGCCGCGATTTCGCCGTGTTCGATTGCTGATGGAGCCTAACCGGTGCGCAGCGCCGTCGTTCCAAAAAAGTCTGCGTCGTTTGCGCCGGAACAATGCTTGCGAGCGCAGGATTTGAGACCATTTGCAAAAACGGGGGCGCAGTCGAGGCGTGGCCCTCGACTCATATGCCTAACGCGCCGGCCATGTGAACCACGTATGACAAAACGGCGGGTCCGGCCCAGAACCTGTTGTTGTCAAGGGCTGCACAAGTCGGTGTTTTTGCCTTAAATGGGCTACATCATGCCTAGTGATCCACGCCCGCCTCGGGCAAGTGATCGCAACCGACCGGCCAATGTCTGGCCCGGCCGGCCTTGCCCCCCGCCGGGAGGATGAATGCACGGACTGCTGCCCGCGCTGAAACGCGGCTTCAAGAGATGGATCGGCTGGCGACGGCTGGGGGTTGCCGCGAGCGTGATGATCATCGCCTTCGCGGTTACGACGCTCGTGCGGACCCTCAAGGGCATCGATACCGGCGTCATCCTGACCGCATTGGCCGATATTCCCCGCGGACATATCGGGCTCGCCGCGATCTGCGTTTTCTTCGCGTTCTGTACGCTGACCTTCTACGATTTTTTTGCACTGCGAACGATTGGCAAGAAACACGTGCCGTATCGCATCGCAGCGCTGTCGAGCTTTACGTCCTATTCGATCGGCCACAACATTGGTGCCACGGTATTTACCGGCGGTGCGATCCGCTTCCGAATTTATTCGGATTACGGGCTGAACGCGATCGACGTCGCCAAGATCTGCTTCCTCTCCGGCCTGACCTTCTGGCTCGGTAACATTTTTGTGCTGTCGATCGGCATGGCCATCCATCCGGATGCGGCGTCCTACATGGACCAGCTGCCATCGTCGATCAACCGGCTGATCGCGTGCGGCGGCCTCGCCTCGATCGCCGCCTATCTGATCTGGCTCAGCATGGGCGAGAAACGCCGCGAACTCGGCCAGAAGGGCTGGAAAGTGGTGCTGCCGTCGGCGCCGCTGACGCTGGTCCAGATCCTGATCGGCGTGGTCGATCTCGGCTTCTGTGCCTTCGCGATGTACCTGCTGATTCCGGCTGATCCGCCGATCGACTTCCTGTCGCTCGCGGTGGTGTTCATCCTGGCGACGCTGCTGGGCTTCGCCAGCCACGCACCCGGCTCGATCGGCGTGTTCGACGCCGC
This sequence comes from Bradyrhizobium sp. CCBAU 45384, assembly GCF_028128665.1. Taxonomy (NCBI): domain Bacteria; kingdom Pseudomonadati; phylum Pseudomonadota; class Alphaproteobacteria; order Hyphomicrobiales; family Nitrobacteraceae; genus Bradyrhizobium; species Bradyrhizobium sp. CCBAU 45384. The sequence continues at coordinate 158,785 of NZ_LBIZ01000108.1, read as the reverse complement.
CATGCTGGTGGCGCTGCCCGAATTCGGCCGCGAGCAACTGCTCGCAACCCTGCTGGTCTTCCGTATCCTTTATTTCGTGATCCCGTTCGGTGTCGCCATTTCCATTATGGGCACAAGGGAGCTCTGGATGAACGTGGTGCGGCCCTGGCAGGAACGGCGACGACTGGCGGAAGCTTGCGCTCAGGCCAACCTGCCCAAGGAGGTGACGCCGATGGAGCGCGAACGGTTGGTGCGCCAGGCCAGCAAACGGTAAGCCGGCCAGCGGCCGCGCCGGAAGCCCGCAAAGGCCACAGCGAGAGGATTGCAGGCCAGGGGCTATGCTCTCTTATTTCCGCCTCAACTTTGCCGTTGAAGACGCGGGCCATGACCCCAGTTTCCCCTCGCCGTTTCCTTGCGGGTGCCCTGCTTTTGGCCGGGCTCCTCACCGTTCTGCCGCTTCAGCGCGTCCTCGCGCAGGATGCCGGCGCCATGCAGATCAATTGGGAGGTCCGCAACCGCTTCCGACTGTTCCGCGAGGAACGCGACTTCCTGCTGCATGTCGAAAATGCCCGTAACCGCAGCATTCTCGCCGCCGAGCAGTCGCTGGAGCTGCAAAGCGAAGGCCGTGGCTGGGCCCGCAACATGGTCAATCGGCTCTGCATCGATCTGCAGGGCCGGGTCAACCAGCCCTGCACCCGTGACAACGTCAAAGAGAACTACCTCACCCCGGTCGACCACCCCATCGCCGTGCGCCTGGCCGGCGCGGTGCCGGTCGGCGCCACCTGCGCCTGGTCGTTCGACGACGGTGACGGGCCGCAATCCTCCACCTTCGACTGCGCCGAACCGGTCAATCTGCGGGTCCGCTACGGCAAGCAGACGGTCGCAACCGTCGACGTCTCTTCCGGCTCCGATCCGACCCGGCGCCTTCAGACCGAGATCCAGGTCCGCGACATCTTCATTGCCGGTCTTGGCGACAGCATCGCCTCCGGCGAGGGCAATCCGGACCGGGCGCTGGCGCTGTCGGACGAGGGCTTCTGCTTCCGCTCCTATCTCGGCACCGGCGGCGGACAGTATTACCGGCCGAGCCGCGCCGGCTTCAAGGGCGGACGCGCCTGCGAGGCGCCGGATACGCTCGCCAACTGGCAGCGCTATGGCGCGCTCTGGTTCAACTCGCCGTGCCACCGCTCGCTCTACAGCTACCAGGCCCGCACCGCGCTCGCGCTGGCGGTGCGCTACACCCATATCGCCGTCACCTATCTGCCGCTCGCCTGCACCGGCGCCAGCATCAGCGACGGGCTGCTCGGCTCCCAGCGCGCCCGCGAGTGCCCGCCCGGCAAGTCGGGCGTCTGCAACACCAGCGTGAATGCGCAGGTCGCCGAATTGCGCGAGGCACTGACCGCCGCGAAGAAGCGTCAGCCGGATCGCAATCTCGATCTGGTGCTGCTCTCGATCGGCGCCAACGACGTCTACTTCTCCGGCCTGGTCGCCGACGTCATCGTCGACACCGCGACCGAACGGGCACTGTTCCGCCGCTCCGGCGTGATGGCGAGCGTCGACGATTCCCGTGACGCGCTCCAGCGCGAGCTGCCGCAGAATTTCGTCCGCTTACGCGAGGCGCTGAAGCCGCTGCTCGGCGGCGATCTCTCGCACGTGGTCTATGTCTCCTACGCCAATCCGGCGCTCGCCGACGGCGGCGTGCCCTGTCGCGGCGGCCGCAGCGGCTTCGACATCCACCCCGCTTTCAGCGCAGATCCGCAGCGCCTCGCCCGCGTCTCGACCTTCGTCGACACCGAGTTCCTGCCGCAGTTGAAGGGGCTGGCCACCTGCACGCAGGGTGCGCTGTGCCGCGATCCCGAGGCCGACCGGATGACCTTTGTCGATTCCCACCAGGCCGCGTTTGCCGATCACGGCTTCTGCGCGCATGCCGGAGGCGATCCGGAATTCGACCGCACCTGCTTTGCCGAGAACGGACAGAGCTTCAATCCGGACATCGTGTCGGCGGCGAGCCAGCCGATGCTGTGCGGCCGCGGCGCCTCGGAGTATCGCACCTATCTACCGCGCGCGCGCTGGATCCGCGATGCCAATGACAGCTATTTCGCAGCGATGACCTATCCGCAAGGATTGCCGGCGGCGAGCCAGCCGAATGACATCCACGACGCGACCTGGGGCGTGCTCTCGGCGGTTTACGGCGGCGCCGTGCATCCGAGCGCCGAAGGCCACGCCGCGATGGCGGATGCCACGCTGCCCGCCGCAAGCGCCGTGCTTGGCCTGGACGCGGTGCCGCCGGGTGTCACGCGCGGATTGCTGCCGCCACTGCTGGGCGGTACGCAGCAGTAGAAGCAAAGCAATCTCCCACCGCGCCGTGTTGCGAACTCGCACTTTCCACATACGCGGTGTCATCGCCCGCAGGCGGGCGATCCAGTACTCCACGGCAGGCTGATTGAATCGAGAAGCTGCGGGATTCCCCGCCTGCCGCCTACGCTAAAGCTTCGGCGCCCCTGGACCTCAACGCCGGCGAAGCCTTGGCGTAGCCGGGTCGCGGGGAACGACAGTGGTGTGCCTGGCGCAAGCTCGTCACCCACAACATCGCGCCTGCATTTTCGCAATTTCACGCTCGTTTCCACACCCCGTCGTTCCATCAATTCAAAACCGGCATCAATCGATACCCCCTTCAACTTGGACACTTTCCCACGCGCGCCTCTAGGAGTCGGAGCGAGGAAACATTTCAAGTTCTAAGGAGCGCCTGATGAGCGCAGTGGTGTCCGCAACGGACGTGAAGAGGTCTCGAGTCAGGCTATTCATTGTGACCATGCTGTTCCTGGTCACCACGGTCAATTACGCCGACCGCGCCACGCTCTCGATCGCAGGTCCCGCCCTCTCCAAGGAACTTCATCTCGATCCGGTCGCCATGGGCTGGATCTTCTCGGCCTTCGGCTGGTCCTATGTCGTCGCCCAGGTGCCGGGTGGCTGGCTGCTTGACCGCTACGGCTCGCGCCTCGTCTACGCCTTCAGCATCATCGTCTGGTCGCTGTTCACGATGATGCAGGGCTGGGTCGGATTCCTCAGCGCCGGCGCTGCCGTCGCCGTGCTGTTCGCGCTTCGCCTCCTGGTCGGCGTCGCGGAGGCGCCGTCCTTCCCCGCCAATGCCCGCATCGTCGCGGCCTGGTTTCCCGGCAACGAGCGCGGCACCGCGTCGGCGTTCTTCAACTCAGGGCAATATTTCGCGACAGTGATCTTCGCGCCGCTCATGGGTTGGATCGCCCATGATTACGGCTGGCGCTACGTATTCTTCGTGATGGGCGGTCTCGGCGTGATCATGGGGCTGGTCTGGGTCAAGACCGTGTACGGACCGAAGGAGCACCCCGGCATCAACGAGGCCGAGTTCGACTACATCAGAGATGGCGGCGCGCTGGTCGATCTCGATGCGCCCAAGGACGATCTGAAGCGGGCACGCGCGCCCGAGGCCGGCTCCGGCTGGGACCACATCCGCCAGTTGCTCACCAATCGCATGATGCTCGGCGTCTATCTCGGCCAGTACTGCATCAACACGTTGACCTATTTCTTCCTGACCTGGTTCCCGGTCTATCTCGTCAAGGAGCGCGGCCTGTCGATCCTGCAAGCCGGCTTCGTCGCGACGCTGCCGGCGCTGTGCGGCTTCATCGGCGGCGTCCTCGGCGGCATCATCTCCGATGCGATCCTGCGCCGGACCGGCTCGCTGACCATGGCGCGCAAGATTCCGATCGTCGGCGGCATGCTGCTGTCGATGTCGATCATCGCCTGCAACTATGTCGACGGCCAGACGCTGGTGGTCGGTTTCATGGCGCTCGCCTTCTTCGGCAAGGGCATCGGCGCGCTCGGCTGGGCTGTCGTCTCCGACACCTCGCCGAAGGAAGCCGGCGGCGTCTCCGGCGGCCTGTTCAACACTTTCGGCAATCTCTCCTCGATCACCACGCCGATCGTGATCGGCTACATCCTCGCCGCGACCGGCTCCTTCAACGGCGCGCTGGTGTTCGTCGGCGCCAACGCGCTGGTGGCGGCGTTCGCCTATCTCGTCATCGTCGGCAAGATCGAGCGGGTGACGCTCAAACGTTCCTCCTGAGGGCTCCCATGGGAGCTTGACCAGGCAACTCAACGGCGGCCCTCAAAAGCCGCCGTCTTTGTTTTTGGAGGTGATCGATGCTAGAAGTGCCGGGGAAACGCCTTATTCATCTAAGGCATGTATCGATGTTCGACCTCAACCAGCTCCGCTGTTTCGTCACAGTGGCGGAGGAACTGCATTTCGGCCGCGCCGCCGCGCGACTGAACATGACCCAGCCGCCGCTGTCCCGGCAGATCCAGGTGCTGGAGCACATCATCGATGCGCCGCTCCTGGAGCGCACCAGCCGGTCGGTGCGCCTGACCCCGGCGGGCCGCAGCTTCCTGCCCGAGGCACGCCGTATCCTGAAGCTTGCCGAAAGCGCCTCGCAAGTGGCTCGCCGCATCGCGCTCGGCAAGACCGGCTCGCTCAAGATCGGCTTCACCGCCGCCGCCGCCTACGGCTTTCTGCCTGAGCTGATCGCGGCCTGCCGGGCCAAGCTGCCGGAGGTCGACTTCTCGCTGAAGGAGATGGTTTCCGGCGACCAGTTCGAGGCCCTCACCTCGGGCCAGATCGATGCCGGCCTGCTGCGCCCGCCGATCGCGCGGCCCGAGCTTGCCAGCCGCCGCGTCGTCGCCGAGCCCCTGCTCGCCGCCATTCCGAAGAAGCATCCGCTGGCCAATGCCGAGAACATCACCATCAAGGACTTCGACGACCAGCCCTTCGTGATGTATTCGCCCTATGAAAGCCGCTACTTCCACGACCTCTTGGTTGCGCTGTTCACCCGCGCCGACATTCTGCCGCGCTATGTCCAGCACCTCAGCCAGATCCATTCGATCCTGGCGATGGTGCGCGCCGGCCTTGGCCTTGCCATCGTGCCGGCCGCGGCCGCCGGCCTCAAGATCTCCGACGTGCGGCTGCGGCCGCTGAAGCTGCGCAACCGCGTCCCGGTCGAGCTCTTCATGGTCTGGCGCCGCGACGACGAGAACCCGCTGCTGTCGGCGCTGGTCAAAATCGCCAGCGAATTATCGTCCGCGGAGATCGTGGAGGATTGATGCTCAATCCGCATCGGTCGATATAGGCTTTGGCTTGGACGCGCATCGAACGGTCTCCTAAACAGCGGCCCATGGACGCGTGCCTCAGTGCCTCAGTGAGCGTCCCCGACACACACGAGAGCAGGGAGCAGCGCCCCGTGAGCAAGATGACCCCGCAGGAAATGGCCCAGAAGATCGGATCGGGCCTCCTGTCCTTCCCCGTCACGCCGTTCAAGGCGGACTACTCCTTCGACGAAGCGACCTACCGCGCCAACATGGACTGGTTGTGCGGGTACGAGGTCGCAGGCCTGTTCGCCGCCGGCGGCACCGGCGAGTTCTTCTCGCTGACCCCGAACGAGGTTCCTGAGGTGGTCAAGGTCGCCGTCGACGAGACCAAGGGCCGCGTGCCCGTGCTCGCCGGCACGGGTTATGGCACTGCCATCGCCCGCGAGATCGCTGTTGGCGCGGAAAAGGCCGGCGCGGATGGCCTCTTGCTGCTGCCGCCCTACCTCACCCATTCCGAGCAGGACGGCCTTGCCGCCCATGTCGAGGCCGTCTGCGCCGCCGTGAAGATCGGCGTCATCGTCTACAACAGGGACAACGCCATCCTGCAGCCCGACACGCTCGCCCGCCTCGCCGAGCGTTGCCCGAACCTCGTCGGCTACAAGGACGGCATCGGCGACATCGAGCTGATGACCCGCGTCTACACCAAGCTCGGCGATCGCCTGACCTATGTCGGCGGCCTGCCGACCGCTGAAACCTTCGCACTGCCCTATCTCGACATGGGCGTGACGACCTATTCTTCGGCCGTGTTCAATTTCGTGCCGGAGTTCGCCACCAATTTCTACGCCGCCGTGCGCAAGCGCGATCATGCGACCATCCACGCCGGGCTGAAGGATTTCATCCTGCCGCTAATCGCGATCCGCAACCGCAAGAAGGGCTATGCGGTCTCGATCATCAAGGCCGGCATGAAGGTGATCGGCCGCGATTCCGGCCCGGTCCGTCCGCCGCTGACCGACCTGACCGAGCAGGAGATGGCGGAACTGACCGCGCTGGTGAAGAATCTGCCCGCCATCCCATCGTCACAACAGGCTGCAGAATAACAGGCAACAACAGGGAGAAGCGCGCGATGGCCCAGACGGATATATCTGGCGCACCGATTGTCACGGCGATGCAGGTGATTCCGGTCGCCGGCCGCGACAGCATGCTCCTCAATCTGAGCGGAGCGCATGCACCGTTCTTCACCCGCAACATCGTCATCCTCACCGACAATGCCGGCCATACCGGCGTCGGCGAGGTGCCGGGCGGGCAAAAGATCTGGCAGACGCTGCAGGACGCCCGCGAGCTCGTGATCGGCAAGACCGTCGGCGCAATGAACAACATCCTCGCCGATATCAGAACCACCTTCGCCGACCGGGACGCCGGCGGCCGCGGCAAGCAGACGTTTGACCTGCGCGTGATGATCCACGCCGTCACCGCCGTTGAATCCGCCCTGCTCGATTTGCTCGGCCAGCACCTCAATCTGCCGGTCGCAGCTCTGCTCGGCGAAGGCCAGCAGCGGAGCAGCGTCGAGACGCTCGGCTATCTCTTCTTTGTCGGCGATCGGAGCAAGAGCAAGGTCGACTACGTCAAGGGCGAGACCGGCAAGGCGGAATGGTTCAACCTCCGCCATCAGGAGGCGATGACGCCTGAGACGGTCGTCCGGCTCGCGGAGGCCACGCAGGACCATTACGGCTTCGCCGACTTCAAGCTGAAGGGCGGCGTGCTGCGCGGCGAGCAGGAGATCGAGGCGGTCACCGCCATCGCCAAGCGCTTCCCCAACGCCCGCGTCACGCTCGACCCGAACGGCGCCTGGTCACTCGATGAGGCCATCAGCCTCTGCAAGAACATGCACGGCATCCTCGCCTATGCCGAGGACCCCTGCGGGGCCGAGGCCGGCTTCTCCGGCCGCGAAATCATGGCCGAGTTCCGCCGCGCAACTAGCCTGCCGACCGCGACCAACATGATCGCGACCGACTGGCGCCAGCTCAGCCACGCGCTACGCCTCGGCGCGGTGGACATTCCGCTCGCCGATCCCCATTTCTGGACCATGCAAGGCTCCGTGCGCGTCGCCCAGACCTGCCGTGACAACGGTCTGACCTGGGGTTCGCACTCCAACAACCACTTTGACATTTCGCTCGCCATGTTCACCCATGTCGGCGCCGCCGCCCCCGGCAAGGTCACCGCGATCGACACCCACTGGATCTGGCAGGATGGCCAGGCGCTGACCAAGGAGCCGTTGCTGATCCGCGGCGGCAAGATCGCGGTTCCGGATCGTCCGGGCCTCGGCATCGAGATCGACCGGGCGGCCATCGAGGCCGCGCATGAGCTCTACAAGAAGCATGGACTCGGTGCCCGCGATGACGCTATTGCCATGCAGGATTTGATCCCGGGCTGGACCTTTGACGACAAGCGTCCCTGCCTCGTTCGCTAAGAAACTGAGGCATGGTCCCGGAAAAGTGGGTACCGGTTTTCCGACCTGGATCATGCCCCCTTAAATGACTTGGAGGACTGTATGACTGCGATCCTGAAAAACTTCATCGGCGGCGAGTGGGTCGATGGCTCCGGCGTCACCACGAATATCAACCCCTCCAACACCAATGATCTCGTCGGCGAATATGCCAAGGCCGACAAGGCGCAGACCGAGAAGGCGATCGCCGCCGCGAAGGCCGCCTTCCCGGGTTGGGCGCAGTCGACGCCGCAGGTGCGCTACGACGCGCTGAACAAGATCTCAACCGAGATCCTCGCTCGCAAGGAAGAGCTTGGCCGCCTGCTCGCCCGCGAGGAAGGCAAGACGCTCCCCGAGGGCATCGGCGAGGTCGCCCGCGCCGGCCAGATTTTTGCGTTCTTCGCGGGCGAGGCCCTGCGGCTGATCGGCGAGAAGGGTGCCTCGGTGCGTCCCGGTCTCGATGTCGAGATCACCCGCGAGCCGGTCGGCGTCGTCGGCATGATCACGCCCTGGAATTTCCCGATCGCCATTCCCGCCTGGAAGATCGCGCCCGCGCTCTGCTATGGCAACACGGTCGTGTTCAAGCCGGCCGAGCTGGTGCCCGGCTCGGGCCACGCCCTCGCCGAGATCATCACCCGCTCCGGCGTCCCCGCTGGGGTCTTCAACCTCGTGGTCGGCTCCGGCTCGGTGGTCGGCCAGACCCTGCTTGAGCATACCGATGTCGCGGCGATCTCCTTCACCGGATCGGTGCAGACGGGCCGCAAGATCGCGCAGGCCTGCGTGCTCTCGAACCCGATGAAGAAATTCCAGCTCGAGATGGGCGGCAAGAATCCGCTGGTCGTGCTTGACGACGCCGATCTGAAGATCGCCGTCGAGGTCGCCGTCAATGGCGCCTATTTCTCGACCGGCCAGCGCTGCACCGCCTCGTCGCGCCTGATCGTGACCGAAGGCATTCATGATCGCTTCGTCGCCGCGGTGGCCGAACGTCTGAACAGCCTGTCGGTCGACGATGCGCTCAAGGCCGGCGTGCATATCGGCCCGGTGGTCGACCAGAGCCAGCTCGACCAGGACCTGCGCTACATCAAGATCGGCCAGGACGAAGGTGCCAAGCTCGCCTTCGGCGGCGAGCTGCTCAAGCGCGAGAACCCCGGCCATTACCTGCAGCCGGCGCTGTTCACCGAAGCCAGCAACAACATGCGCATCGCGCGTGAGGAGATCTTCGGACCGGTCGCCGCCGTCATCCGCGCCAAGAACTACGAGGAGGCGCTCGCGATCTCCAACGACACCGAGTTCGGCCTCGCTTCCGGCATCTGCACCACCAGCCTGAAATACGCCTCGCACTACAAGCGCAACAGCGAGTCCGGCATGGTGATGGTCAATCTGCCGACCGCTGGCGTCGACTATCACGTGCCGTTCGGCGGCCGGAAGGGCTCGAGCTACGGCCCCCGCGAGCAGGGCTCCTATGCGCGCGAGTTCTACACGACGGTGAAGACGGCCTATACGTTCCCGGGTTGAGATATCTAGGGCGGGCAAAGCGAAGCGTGCCTACCACCTGCGCATGACGTGAAGAATGGTGGGCACGGCGCATTGCGCCTTTGCCCACCCTACGACTTCAGTCTCCGAGGCAAGAGCAAATGGACCAGGACGTCGCAGCGAAAGAGCAGCCCCGCTACATCAAGCTCAACGCGCGCGACAACGTCGCGATCGTGGTCAATGATTTCGGGCTTCCCGCCGGCTCCCGCTTTGCCTGCGGACTGACGCTGCGCGCCTTTGTGCCGCAAGGGCACAAGACTGCCCTGGTCGACATCGCCCAAGATGAGCCGATCATCCGCTATGGTGAGGTGATCGGCTACGCGCTGTCGCCGATCCTGGCCGGCGAATGGGTCGATGAAGCCCGAATCCGCATGCCGGAGGCCCCTGCCCTCGACAAGCTCGAGATTTCGACCGCCGTTCCCACGCCGCTGCCGCCGCTCGAAGGCTTCACCTTCGAGGGATACCGCAATCCTGACGGATCGGTCGGCACCAAGAACATCCTCGGCATCTCTTCCTCCGTGCAATGTGTCAAGGGCACGATGGAATACGCGGTGAAGCGCATCCGCGCCGAGTTGCTGCCGAAGTACCCGAACGTCGACGACGTCGTGCCGCTGACCCACGCCTATGGCTGCGGCGTCGCCATCACCGCGCCGGATGCGGTCGTGCCGATCCGCACGCTGCAAAACCTCGCGCTGAACCCGAATTTCGGCGGCGAGATCCTTGTCGTCGGCCTCGGCTGCGAAAAGCTTGCACCCGAACGGCTGGTGCCGGAGGGCGTGAACGATGCCATCGTCCGCATGCAGGATGAGGCCTTCGACGGTTTTGGCGCCATCGTCGACGCGATCATGACCCAGGCCGAGGCGCGGCTGAAGGTGCTCAACACCCGCAAGCGCGAGACCTGTCCCGCTTCCGACCTCGTCATCGGCCTCCAATGCGGCGGCAGCGATGCCTTCTCCGGCGTCACCGCCAACCCTGCCGTCGGCTTCGCCGCCGACCTCTTGGTGCGCGCCGGCGCCACCGTGATGTTCTCCGAGGTCACCGAGGTGCGCGATGCGATCCAGCTGCTCACCCGCCGCGCCATCAACGAGGATGTCGGCCGCGCGCTGGTGCGCGAGATGGCCTGGTACGATTCTTATCTCGCCCGTGGCGGCGCCGATCGCAGCGCCAACACCACGCCCGGCAACAAGAAGGGCGGCCTTGCCAACATCGTCGAAAAATCTTTGGGCTCGATCGTCAAGTCCGGTTCGTCAGCCATCACCGGCGTGCTCTCGCCCGGCCAGAAGGCGACGCAGAAAGGCATGCTGTTCGCGGCAACGCCGGCGTCCGACTTCATCTGCGGCACGCTCCAGCTTGCCTCGGGCATGACGCTGCAAGTGTTCACCACCGGCCGCGGCACGCCTTACGGCCTGGCCGCCGCGCCCGTCATCAAAGTCGCGACCCGCACTGAGCTTGCACGCCGCTGGAAAGATCTGATCGATTTCGACGCCGGCGGCATCGCCACCGGCGCCAAGACCATCGAGGAAACCGGCTGGGACCTGTTCCGCCTGATCCTCGATGTCGCCTCCGGCCGCACCAAACCGTGGTCGGATCGCTGGGGCATCCACAACGATCTGACGCTGTTCAATCCAGCGCCGGTGACGTGAACCGTGACGGCGGCGCTCAATACCGCGCCCTCAGCGGTGCGTCGCCGAGGTGATAGTTCACGCCGAACCGCACCAGGCTGACATTGCGTTCGTTCACCTTGGCGTCCGGCAGGTCGGTCGAGGTGGCCGTCGCGAACGAAGGCACGAACAGATATTCGGCCTTGGCCGACCAATTCGGCAGGAACGACCATTCCACGCCGCCGCCAACGACGCCGCCCCAAATGGCGTTCGGCTCGGAATTGGTCGGGTTGAACTTGTTCCAGGACTTCAATCCAGCGACGGCGACGCCGCCGGTGACGTATGGCATGACGTCTCCGAGCGCCACGCCGACGCGGGCGCGGCCGGTGTGCAGCCACGTGATTTTCGTCCGACACGGAGTGCCGGCGCAGAAGCCGTTCGATGTGTTGCCATCAATGTTCGCAGCGGAAAGGTCATCTTCGACGCCGACGACGAACGTGCCGAACTGCCAGTCGTATCCGGCCGTGGCTCCCCCGATCCAGCCGGTCTGCCCGAAGTCGCCGGACTTGCCGATGAGCGGGAGATTAGGATAATCGTGGTTTGCCGTTCCACGCCCCCCGCCGGCGACGACACCGACGTGAAAGCCGGTCCACGGCGCCGCCGCGGTCGCAGCCGCGTAGGGCACCGCTGCGAGATCCGCGGCCGCAGCCTGGCCGGCGAAAGCGCTCATCAGCGAAACGAGGGCAATTGCGTGCTTGATCATTGTTCGTACCCTCGTTTCGCTCAAGTGCCGGGAAGCTGGTAGCGCAGCTCGGTGAAGAACAGATGGGTGTGGGCCTCGCCGGGCGCGCCGATAGCCACGAACCAGGGCTCACGCCGCAGATAGGAGTATTGGGTGAGGCCGGAGATGGCGCCGTATTGCGGATCGGCCCAGAAGGTGTGCTTGAGATCGACCGTCCACTGCTCGATCTGCTTGTTGGCGGTGTTCGGCGAGTTCGGACCGCCGAAGCCGGCGTATGCCGGGAATGCCGACGGGTTGGTCGTGTCGAGGGTGTAGTTGCGATCGAAATAGGCCTGGCCGTAATACGCCGACAGGATCGTCGGATCGAGAACGCGCCACTCGGCGCCGGCGAGGAAGCCGTGCGAACTGACCGTCGAGAGCGTGATATCGTGCGCACCGCCGGCAGGCCCGGTCGGCAACGCTACGACATCAGGACCGAGTGCGCCGAGATAGCGGCTGCCGCCATTGCCCCAGAACGCATTGCCGACAAGCGTGAACGTCCTGAAGAATTCGAGGTTCGCCCCCACCGTCGCCGCCCATCCGTTCGTATCATGCCAGCTCCAGCTCGATCCGATGAGCGAGGGGATATTCGTGGAGCGGAAATGCCGCCACATGCCGGCCGCCTCGACATGCAGCCGCGTGCCCGACCAGACGTCGCTGTCGTAGGCGGCCTTCGCGACCACATCGGGCGTCCGGTTCGGCGTGCCGGGGACGGCGCCGGTATCGAACTGCGACTGGAGCTGCGCATTGAACGCGAACGGATAGGTCACCTCACCCGCACCGATATATTGCTGCGGATTTTCGACGCCGGCACCGATGGTGAAGTTCGGCGTCGCGTGCCAGGCGAAATGCGCCGCCGCCTGGCGTGCCCATGGCAGGCCGACCTGGAAACTCTGGTCGATATTGTTGGTCAGGAAGACGTCCGACGGATCGGGGCCCATGCCGTAGCGGTTCGGCGTCAACCAGCTGTAGGTCTGGCCAAAGCTCGTCTCGAACTGGCCGGTCTTCACGTCGGCATAGGCAAGCCGCATCCGGAAGGTATGGCTGTTCGAATTGACGAAGACATTGGCAGGATCGTTGCCGTTGAAATCACCCTCGAAATAACCGGTGAGATCGACGCCCCTGACGTTGCCGTGCGCGCGCAGGCCGAACACCGAGTTTTGCGCCGACATGCGCGTCTCGGTCATGTTACCGCCGATTGTATTGTCGAACGGGATCGCGCCGAAATTGGTCGTGGTCGCGTTGCCCGTGTTGGTGTTGCGGCTGACGCCAGTGAGCGCAATGTAGCCGACCGGCGCGATCTCGAACCCGCCGACCTCGAGCACAGCCGCCTTGCGCGGCATCGTCGCGGCACCGGCAGGCGCCGCGGCCGGAGGCGGCACGGTGGACGCCGGGGCTGGTCGGGCATCCGTGCTGGCCACGCTCTCCGGCCGCGACTTCGATTTGAGCGCCTGGATGTCGCCGTCGGCGAGCACGCCCTTCTTGCGCAGGATCGCCACCAGACGGTCGTTCTGCTGAGCAGGCGGGGCCGAGCTGACGGCGCGGACTTCGCCTGGCGAGATCACGCCCTTGCTGGCCAGCAGCGACAGAAGCGCCTCGTTGTCGCCGGCCATGGCCGACGTGACGCCGCACACCGCTGATGCCGCGACGGATGTCGTCGTGAGCAACACGTTGCGAAATCCGAGACCAATCCTCATTCCCACTCCTCCAGAAATCGTCTCCGCCGCACGCGTCGGGACTCAACGCCGACGCGGCTGCTTCGGCTCGTGCGAACACCTAAACGGCGGCTGCCGCGGCAGGCTCGGACTGGGATGAACTGGATTGGACCGGTGTGAACTCATCGGCATTTTGCCGACATTCGATGCATCGCGGCCACAGTCGGACCCTCGCGGTTGAAATGGTGCGAGAATCCGCTAACAAGGCGCCAGAGCCATCGAACTGCCGAACGATGGATCGCGACCCAAGCAGCATGACGTCTCCGACCCCGCCCTTCGTTCCCGTCCGCACTTCGACTGACGCGTTCCCAGCTCACCGGCGCCTTGCCATGTGGCGCGAGGTCTACGGCCGCAACATCGCCAATGTGGACATCGAGACGATCGACGACACGCCCTTTCATGCCAGCGTGACCTTCCAGGGATTGCCCGGCGTCGGGGTGGTCGCCGGCTCGCGCTCTCCGGCGCACTACCATGTCACCCGTCAGCATCTCGCCAGTGCGCGGGACGGCTTCGGAATATCGGTCTTGATGAGCGGAGCCGGAACGACCAAGCAGCTCGGCCGCGAGATCGTCGGCCGGCCCGGCTCTGCCTCGATCATCTCCGGGACCGATCCTTCGGTGAACACGATGCACAGCTTCGGCAGCTTCATCACCATCGTGCTGCCCCGGCCGGCCGTTTCGGCTCTGGTGCGCGACCTCGACTCGACCTATGCGAGCCAGCTTCCCGCCGAGAACCGCGCGCTGCGGCTGCTGGTCCGCTACGTGCAGACCCTGCACGAGGACGGCCCGCTCGAGGCGTCGCTGGCCAAGGCTGCCGCGAGCCACATCGTCGATCTCGCCGCGCTCGCGATCGGCGCCAATGCCGATGCGGCGCATGAGGCAAAGCAGCGTGGGGTGGCCGCCGCGCGATTGCAGTCGATCAAGGCGGAGATCCGCCAGCGGCTCGGCTCAGGCGACCTCTCGGCCGCGACGATCGCCCTGCGACACGCGGTGACGCCGCGCTACGTGCACAAGCTGTTCGAACGCGACGGCACGACGTTCTCGGAATATTTGCTTGCGCGCCGGCTCGAGCGCGCATCGCAGATGCTGCGCGATCCTGCCTTTGCAGCCCACACGATCAGCGCAATCGCCTTCGAGTGCGGCTTCTCGGACATCTCCTATTTCAACCGGACCTTCCGCCGGGCCTATGGCGCGACGCCGTCCGACATCCGCGCGGCCACATTCCGGATTCGCTGAGAACGCACTCCCTCACATCGCTTGGCCGCACGCGACAGTTTCCGGCGAAACGGTGCTGAAACCTATGAGCTGCGCGTTTCCGGAGCGTTTCGTCCCGTCGGCGCGCGCAATCAAATATCTCCATCGATCCGCATCGAATGCTGGTTCGGAAGCGAACCTGGCGCGGTCGTGCCGCGACCAAATCTGCGATTGTCATTTTCTCACGGAGATTTTGAAATGCGTATTCTCTCGATGATTGCCGTGACCGGCGCGATGATTGCGAGCACGGCCAGCGCATTTGCCGGCGAACTCCCCTCCTACGAAGTAAAGTCGTTTCCGATCTCGGCGGTGCAAGTGCAGGTGCTCGGCGGCGCCGGTGTCGAGGAACAGTCGACCGCGCCCATGATGATCGTCGCCGGAATGCCCGCCTCTCCCGTACAGATGTCGGTGCTCACGCCACGCGTGAAGCGGCTCGCCAGCACGACCTCCGACAGCGAAGCGCGCTAGATCATCCGCAATTCGCAGCGCTCGCATCCCGTGCGGGCGCTGCAAGCATTTTCACGTCATGCTGCCCGGCATGAAACACCGCACACGCGGGTGGCCGTCGAGATAATGCTTCCACACCATGGTGCGGCCGGTCTTGTTCGGCTCGGTGATCACGGCGCCATCGGGAACGATGACCCACTCGTCGTCGAGATGGACACGGTAGTGTCCCTTGTCGGACTCCCAGTCCACATCGGCGACCACATAGCCGTCGGCGTCCGAGCAGCACAACCCATACTCGCTGCGCAGGCTCTCGAACCAGGGTTTGAGCGGTGAGTTGGCATAGCGGCCGTCATCGCGCGCGAGCGCCGATGTTGCCAGCAGCAGGAGCAGTCCCGGCACCATCGCCGGACACGATCTTGCAAGTCTCATATCGTCTTCTCGCGGATCGAATTGCGCCACGAGGCACAGACGAGGCCGCTCACGCCTTTTGAACAGGCGCGAAACGACGACTCGTTCCCCCAGCGGCTTTGCGACAGCTATGCAAATCCGGCGCCAAGGCGCATTCCGGGGAACTACTGGCGCAGTCGTAGGCGGCATTGGCCTTTCGACGAATGCGCTCGCCTGCAGAAATGGCAGTGCTGTGTGAGGCAGCGGCCGCAACGGCCGCGCGGCGCCTACTTCTTCGCCGCCGGCGCCATCATCATCGCACCGCCCTTCTTGGTCGCGGACGGCGGTGTCTTTGCGGCGGCGGCTTGCGCGGGAAGATATTTGGCGATGATCGCGGGATCGACCTCGGCCAGATTGGCATCAGGCAGGCGCTGCCAGGTCTCGTCCTTGCCGAACAGCGAAATGCCGAGGAAGCCACGCATGGTCAGCGTTTGCCCGTCCGGGCTGACAGTCATCTTGGCTTTCCAGATGTTGCCGTCACGCGGATTGACGACGTTGCCGCCCTCATATTTCAGCCCATCGCGCTTCATGTCGCGGATGAAGGAGAGCCCGAGCACCGGCTGATTCTTGCGATCGTCAGTGCATTTCGCGCAGACCTCGTTCGGATCATCGCCGGGACGGGGAAAGGTCTTGGCGATGACGCCTTCGAAGATGCCGTTGTGATCGATGAAGAGAAACCAGCCCACCGGCCTGCCGTCTTCGACCTTCTGCCAGAGCCCCGCTGCGGTCGGCTGCTGAGCCGGCACTTGCGCCGCAGCCGGCTTCGCCGCGCCTATCGACAGGGCGAGGGCGAGCGTCAGAAGCGAGAGCAGCCGAAAGCTCGAAAAAGGATTCCGCATCATCATCACCTTGCTAAGCCAAACACCTTGCTCGTCAAGACCGGATTGGCCGCAGACTACGGCGATTTCGCGAACGATTCCAGCACCAGAACCATGGGACGCTACGCGCCCGACACCGGCGCCACTAATTGACACCAAGCTTCTTTTGCAGGCTGGAGGAGGAGGTCGTGTACTGGAACACGAGCCGCTTCTCCGGATAGACATAACGGTGGGCTTTTTGCGACATCAGTGCGCCTTCATGGAAACCGCACAGGATCAGCTTGATCTTGCCGGGATAGGTGTTGATGTCGCCGATCGCGAAGATGCCTGACACGTTGGTCTCGAACGCACTGGTCTCGACCGGCACCAGATTATTCTCCAGCGCGATGCCCCAGTTCGCAACCGGACCGAGCTTCATGGTCAGTCCGAAGAACGGCAGCATGGTGTCGCAGGCGATCTCGCTGACATTGTTGTCGTTGCCCTTGACCGTGGCGCCGGTCAGCTGGCCGTCAGCACCTGACAGCGCGGTGACCTGGCCGAGCCGCAAATCCATCTTGCTGGCGGCAACCAGCGCGCGCATCTGCTCGACGCTGTGGGGCGCGGCGCGAAAATCGTCGCGACGATGCAGCAGCGTGATGCGCTTCGCGACCGGATGCAGATTGAGCGTCCAGTCGAGCGCGGAATCGCCGCCGCCGACGATCAGCACGTTCTTGTCCCGGAAGGTTTCCATCTTGCGCACGGCGTAGTGCACCGAGGTGCCTTCATAGGCTTCGATCCCCGGCACCGGCGGACGCTTGGGCTGGAACGAGCCGCCGCCGGCTGCGATCACCACCACCTTGCATTCGAACACCTTGCCGGCGTCGGTGGTGCAGCGAAACAAGGGGTCGCCGATCTTCTCGACCGTCTCGACCATCTCGCCGAGATGGAAGGTCGGGTGGAACGGCTTGATCTGCTCCATCAGCGCTTCGGTGAGCCCCTGCCCCGAAACCTGCGGAATGCCGGGAATGTCGTAGATCGGTTTTTCCGGATAGAGCTCGGCGCACTGGCCGCCGACCTTGTCGAGGATGTCGACGAAATGCGCCTTCATGTCGAGAAGGCCAAGCTCGAAGGCGGCGAACAGACCGCAGGGGCCTGCGCCAATAATCAGCACATCGGTTTTGATCACGTCGCTCATGTCGTCTCTTTATCGGTCGTTATCGGTTGGACGGCGCCCGGCGGGCAGAGGTGACCCTGCCTGTCTAGCCAACGGGAATGGATCAGGGAAGGCATAAAAGCGGGAGCGCCCCGCAGGCACACCCACTTGCCGGGCCAAGATAACTGGGCTGTAACGAGGCTGGATTTGACGGAGATCAATCGGTGAACGCACCAAGCCGCCTCGATACGACGCCGCGCCTGGAAGACTTCCCTTTTCGCCTCAGCGACAATGTCCGCTTCGGCGATCTCGACCCGAACCAGCACGTCAACAACGCGGTCTATGCCACCTATTTCGAGACCGGCCGCGTCACCTTGATGAAGCTTCCCGAATACGGGCTGACCCCGCCGGGCTTCGCCTGGATCATGGTGCGGCTCGACATGCATTTTCGCGCCGAGTTGCACTGGCCCGGCATGATCGAGCTCGGCCTCGGCGTGGTCAAGCTGGGACGCACGTCAGTGACCTTCGAGCAGGTCGTGTTCTCGAATGGAACGTGCATCGCATCGGCGACGTCGGTCGGCGTCCTGCTCGACGAGGCGACGCGGCGGCCGGCGCCGCTGACTGCGGAGGTGGTCGAGAAATTCAAGCCCTGGCACAAGCGCGGCATCGAAGTCGCGCCGCCGGCCGCTTAGCGCAAGATCCGGACCCGCAGGGCCGCGTTAGCGCAAAGTGTGTAGCGGTTTTCCGGAAAGATCATGCGCTCTTAAAGAGGAAGATCAGGCCTGACGTTCCGGCGTCGACACCACGAGCCCGTCGAGGTCGTCGGAGACCTTGATCTGGCACGACAGGCGCGAGTTCGGGCGCACGTCGAAGCCGAAGTCGAGCATGTCCTCTTCCATCGGCGTCGGGCTGCCGACCTTCTCGCGCCAGGCTTCATCGACATAGACATGGCAGGTCGCGCAGGCGCACGCGCCGCCGCACTCGGCTTCGATGCCGGGAATGCTGTTGCGGATGGCGGCTTCCATCACGGTCGCGCCGTTCTCAATTTCCACCGTGCGGGTTTCGCCCTTGTGGTCGACAAAGTGAATTTTGGCCATGTGTTCTCGTGCTGCCGCGATCTGGGGGAAAAAGGAGGTCTGGGCTGTCCTATAACGGGTCGCTCAGGGCCGCGCCATAGCGTTTTCAAGCGAAGTGAGGACCTGTTCGCCGGAGAGAAAGAGCGCCGAAACAAAGCATGCGGTGAGCAGACCAGGGCCCTTTGGAGACCCCGGCTTTAGTGCTTGAGGATCGTCGCGATCGCGGCACGAACCTCGGCCACCGCCTCTTTCAGGGCAGCAAAGGCCCTCGCCGGGTTGTCGCCGGTCCTGATCGCCGTCTCGAGGCCGGCCGCCGCATCGGCGACCGCGAACGCGCCGATCCCGCGTGCCGAGCCTTTGAGCTTGTGTGCCAGCGCGCCGGTCTCGGCCGGCAGCGCGGCCATGGCCGCGATCAGGCGGACCGCCTGCTCGGCAAACATCGCCAGCACCTCTTGCTCAAGCTCGGCATCGCCCAGCGTCATGCGCGAGAGGTGGTCGAGGTCGAGCGGGCTGTCGATGGGCGCAAGCGGGGGCGAGGGCATCCAGTCCATCCGTTGCAGTTCAGGCGTCATGGCGCAGGCCCCGGCATCGCGCGATGGTCCGCCGGTCCGGCGGTTCCTCCCAACCGAAGCACGGAAATGGTTAACGAAGTGTTTGGGTCGTTTTACGCAAATCCGCCGGTTTCTTGACGAAAAGTTGCCGCAATCAGCCGAGTCCAGTGGAGAATTTCATTTAGGCCTAAGGTGTTACGGCCCATTCCTGTTAACGATGATTAAGGATGATTAAGAATGTCTTAATCGCGGGCATTTCATTCGCGACGCTCTGCCAATAGGATGTTGCGGAAATTGGCGGACAAGCCGTCCGGGTGGGGACGGCTTGGAGATCCGCGCAAGCGGCATGATCCGGTCTGTGGGCTTGCGCCGCGCGCAGGGCTCGCGGGGGACGCGTACAAGTAAGTAACGAGGGCTCGGACTGAACATGGCCAATACTCCCAAAAAGGTCAAAGACCCCACAGAAGTTGCGCTTTCTGCGATCCAGGAAGCCCTCAACATCAGCGACACGGCTGCCGACACCAGCCGGAATGCATCGATGCGCAACGAAACGGTGCCGCCGGTCGCACCGCCCGCGCCGCCCGTGTTCGACGATCCGGCCTTCGAACCGCGGCCTGCCGCCAATGAGCGCGCCGTGTTCGATTCCATCGAGGAACCGCGGACCTCGCGCCGCGCCGCCAATGATGACCGCGAGACCATCGGCCAGTTGCTGCAGTCGCTGCAGACGGGCCGCCCTGCCCGCAACATCTACACCGGCGCCACGATCTTCACCGCGGTCTGGCTTGCAGCCTGCGCCGCGCTGACGGTCGGCTTCCTGCCCTCGATTCGGGCCGCCATGGGTGAGAGCGGCGGCGTGCTGGCGATCGCCGGCCTCGCCACCATGTTCTTTGCGCCGATCATGCTGTTCTATTTCCTCGCGAGCCTCGTCTGGCGCGGCCAGCAGATGAGCCAGGTCGCGCAAGCGATGGCGCAGGTCGCGATCCGCTTCTCCGAGCCGGAAGGCTCGGCCTCCGATTCCATGGTCACCGTCGGTCAGGCCATCCGCCGCGAGGTCGCGGCGATGGGCGACGGCATCGAGCGCGCCATCGCGCGTGCCGGCGAACTCGAGACCCTTGTCGCCAACGAGGTCGCGGCACTCGAGCGCGCCTATTCCGACAACGAGGTGCGCATCCGCGCCCTGCTGCAGGACATCGCCCACCAGCGTGACAACCTGGTCGGCCAGGCCGAGCAGGTCCGCAGCGCCATTTCCGGCGTGCAGATCGACCTCCGCCACGACATCGCGCTGATCTCGGATGCGATCGCTTCGCGCGTCGACGAGGTCGCCAAATCCATCACCGGCGCGCTGGAAGAGCGCGGCGCCCACATCACCGGCGCGCTGAGCCATGCCGGCGACAACATGATCCTGGCGCTCGGCGAGCGCGGCGGCGACCTGCTCGACCGCCTCGAGGAGGCCAGCGCCGAAACCACGCGCGCGGTGCTCGACGCCAGCGAGCGGCTGACCACCAGCCTCAACTTCAAGACCGGCCACGTCCACGACGAATTCGTCGACCTCGCCGACCGCGTCCATGAGATGCTGAACGAGCGTATCGACCGCATCACCGGCGAGTTCGAGCAGCGTTCCACCGCGATCGTCGAGGGCATCTCCGAGCGCACCGAGCAGGTGCACGACAGCCTCAAGAACTCGTCGGACTCGCTGCTGCTCGAGCTCGAGCTGCGCTCCAACGATCTTTCCGCCAAGATCGACGACGCCGGCAACCGCCTCGCCGGCCAGATCATGACCTCCGGCGACAAGGCGAGCGAAGCGCTCGAGGCCACGGTCAACACCCTCGTCGCCAATGTCGTCAGCCAGACCGAGACCGCGCACGATTCGCTGTCGCTGCAGATGAGCGCGTTCGACGAGCTGGTGAAGAACCAGGGTACCGAGCTGGTCGAGAGGTTCGCCCGCGATTCCGGCACGCTGGGCGCCCTGATCACCCGCCACATCTCCGAGTTCGACCGCACCGTGAAGACCTTCGGCGGCGAGATCGTCGAGCGCATGGGCCAGCGCACGCAGGACATTCATGACTCGCTGAAGACCTATGTCGAGAATTTCGACACCCGCTTCACCGCCAACGGCGGCGAGATCACGGCCATTCTCGACCAGCGCCTGGTGCAGTTCGAGACCACGATCGGCGAGCGCGTGTCTAATCTCGACGCCTCGTTGAACGGCAAGATCACCAGCCTCGACGGCACGATCGAAGGCCACATCAAGACCTTCGACGAACAGCTCGGCGGCCGCGTTGGCGCGCTCGAGCAGTCGTTCGATGCCCGTGCGAAGTCCGTCACCGAGACCATCGACGGCCGTCTCAACGCGCTGTCCACGACGCTGACCGACGGTGCGACGCAGGCGATCCAATCGATCGATGCGCGATTGACCAACCTCACGACAACGCTCACCGGCGGCGCGGCGCAGGCGCTCGAATCCATCGACTCGCGCCTGACCAACCTCACGACGACGCTCACCGGCGGCGCGGCGCAGGCGCTCGAATCCATCGACTCGCGCCTGACCAACCTCACGACGACGCTGACCGACGGCGCATCGCAAACCATCCAGACAATCGACAGCCGCCTGACCCATCTCACCACGACGCTCACCGGCGGCTCGGCGCAGGCCCTCGAGACCATCGACACCCGCCTCACCTATCTGAACACCGCCCTGACAAACGGCGCCTCGCAAGCCCTGCAGTCCATCGATGTGCGCCTCGGCCTCCTGACATCCACGCTCACCGACGGCACCGCACAGGCGATCGAGGCGGTCGATCGCCGCATCACCAGCGTTGCCGACCTCATCGACGGCCGCAGCATGCATCTGACCGATACGGTCACGGCGCGCTTCCAGGACATCCAGCAGGCGATCGAGACCAAGGTCGGTTCGGTCGCGAGCGACATCGACGTCCGCGTGGCGCAGTTCGAGGATCTGCTCGGCTCGCGTGTCGAGGCCGTCGCAGGCCGCATCGAGAGCAGCGGCCGCCAGGCCAGCGAGGACATGATGTCCCGCGCCGAGATGATCTCGACCGCGATCCGCTCGCATGTCGAGGATGCCGAGCGCTCGCTCACCAACCTCGTGGTCAACACCAGCGAGACGATCCAGACCGGTGCGCGCACCGCGCAGCAGTCGCTGATGACGGTCTCCTCCGACGTCAACGCCCAGCTCAAGATGACCTCGGCCGAAGTTGAGCGCGCGCTGACTGCGGTCGGCACCGGTGCTGCGAACTCGATCCTGACCAGCGCCCGCGAAGCGCAGTCGTCGCTGGTTGCAGCCTCGGGCGATGCCTCCAACCAGATCAAGGGCCTCGCGGCCGACGTCGAGCGCACGCTGTCGGCAGCCGGCTCGGCGACCGCGGCCTCGATCCTGGCCGGCGCCCGGGAGGTGCAGACCACGCTCGTCACCGCCTCCTCGGATGCGGCCAACCACGTCAAGACGCTCACCGCCGAGGTGCAACGCTCGCTCTCGATGGCCGGCACCTCGACGGCGGAATCGATCACCGCGGGCGCCCGCGATGCGCAGAGCACGCTGATCGCCGCCTCGACCGAGACCGCCAACCAAATCAAGGCACTGTCCTCCGACGTGCAGCGTTCGCTCTCGATGGCGGGGACCGCGACGGCCGAGAGCATCGTGACGGGCGCGCGCGAGGCCCAGAGCACGCTCGTCGCCGGATCTGCGGATGCGGCAAACCAGGTCAAGGCCCTCACAGCCGACGTGCAGCGCTCGCTTTCCATGGCCGGCACTTCGACGGCGGAGAGCATTCTGGCTGGCGCCCGCGAAGCTCAAAGCACGCTCGTGAATGCGTCCTCGGAGGCCGCAAGCCAGGTCAAGTCGCTCGCGGCCGAAGTGCATCGTTCGCTGTCGCAGGTCGGCCTGACGACCGCCGAAACCATCACGGCCAGCGCCCGCGACGCCCAGAGCACCCTGCTCTCCGTCTCGGCCGAACAGACCAGCCAGGTCCGCTCGCTCGCCGCCGAGATGCAGCGCGCGCTGGCAACCGCGGGCGGCGCCACCATCGAAGCGCTCACCAGCGGCGTGCGCGAGGCCCAGGGCACGCTGATCTCGGCCTCGACCGACGCCGCGACCCAGATCAAGTCGCTAACGACGGATATCGAGCGCACGCTGACCGCGGTCGGCGCCGACACCGCCTCGACCATCCTGAGCAGCGCGCGTGAGGCCCAGATCTCGCTGACCTCGACTTCGGCGGACGCCGCAAGTCAGATCCGCACGATCTCGACCGAGATCGAGCGCGCGCTCAGCACGGCCACGGCGAACGCGACCAACGACATCCAGACCAGCGCGCTCAATGCCCAGAACGCGCTGATCTCCGCCTCCAATGAGGCGAGCTCGCGGGTCAAGTCGAGCTCGGCCGACGTCGAGCGTTCGGTGCTCGCCGCCAGCTCGAGCTTCGGCCAGGCCATGACCGGCAAGACCGACGAGATCGTCACCTATGTGCAGCAGCAGGCCGACCGCCTCTCCAACATGATCGACGGCAAGCGCGGCTCGCTCGTGGACGCGATCGGCTCGAAGACCAGCCAGCTCACACTCGACATCGACCGCGTCACCTCCGACGCGCTGAAGTCGATCGAGACGCGCGGCCAGGCCTTCTCGCAGAGCATGATGGGCAACGGCAACGAAGTCGCCCGCACCATCAACGCGGCGAGCGAGATCGCGACCAGCGCCGTCGGCAAGTCGCTCAAGGACCTCGAAACAGCCTCGCGCGCGGCGATCGACCAGTCGCGCCAGGTCTCCATCGCTGCGGTCACCGAGATGCAGGAGACCAGCAAGATCCTGCGCACCGACACGGTCGCCCTGTTCGAGCGTCTGCGCGAAGGCAACATCCTGCTCCAGGAGGTGCTGACCGGTGCGCACGACAACCTCAACTCGCTGGAGCGGGCACTGGTGACGCGCGTCGCCGATTTCGTCTCGGCGATGAACGACGTCACTTCGCGCAACGGAGCGGCGACGCAGAACCTGGAAGACCAGCTCAATGTCTTCAATACGAAGACCACCCGGGCGCTGCAGGATCTCGGCGAGCTGTCGACCCAGTTCGACAAGCACGGCCAGGCGCTGGTCGAGGCCGCACAGGTGGTCGAGCAGAGCAACAAGAACACCACCGCCTCGCTTGCCGAACGCAAGGCGGCGCTGGAATCGCTGGTCACCACCATCGACCTGCGCACCGCCGATCTCGACCAGCGCCTGTCGCGCTTCACCGGGCTGCTCGATGAGTCGCTCGCTGCGGCCGAAGAGCGCGCCCGCGACATCGCGCGCGTGGTCGCCGAGACCGCCGGCGCAGGCTCGGCCGCGATCACCCGCCAGTTCGAGGCGGTGCGCGCGGCGTCCGAAGAGGAGCATCGCCAGACCATCGAGGCCATGCACGACATCTACCGCCAGACCACCGACGAGGCGGATGCGATGTTCAAGCAGTCGACCGAGAAGTTCGGCAACCTGGTCGCCAGCATGAAGCAGATGGCGTTCGAGATGCACAACGAGCTCGAAGCCACCCGTAACGAGCTGCGCCGCGGCGTGCTCGAGATGCCGCAGGAGGCCGCCGAGAGCACCGCGCAGATGCGCAAGGTGATCGTCGACCAGATTGAGGCGCTCGCCGAGCTCAACCGCATCGTGGCCCAGCACGGCCGCGGCCTCGACGTCACCACGGCGGGCCGCGCCTCCGTCGCTGTCCAGCGCCAGGAGGAGCCGGTGATGGCAAGCGTGGGCGGTCGTGGCATCGAGACCCGCACGCGCGACACCGGCAGCGCCTCGACGCTGCCGCCGCCGGACCTCGGCATGCCCGCCTCCTCGCGTCGCACCGAGGCCCCCCCGGTCGCCCCTGGTGGCAACGACCAGGGCCGCGACGGCTGGCTGTCGGATCTCTTGAACCGCACGGACGCGGGCCAGGCGACTTCGACCGGTCGTGAGGCCGCCCCGCGCGGCCGCCAGGCTGCCCCCGCTCCGCAGCCGCAGGCCCCGCAGGCGAGCAGCAATCCGCTGGAATCGCTGTCGCTCGACATCGGCCGGCTGATGGACCGCAACCTCGCCGCCGAGATGTGGGACCGCTACCAGCGCGGCGAGAACAAGGCCTTCACCAAGCGCCTGTACACGCCCGCCGGCCAGAAGGCCTTCGACGAGGTCGGCCGCAAATATCGCGCCGACCGCAACTTCAAGGCCACGGTCGACCGCTACATCGGCGAGTTCGAACGCCTGCTCGACGAAGTCGCTCGCGACGGCCGCGGCCCGCAGGAGCTGCGCAGCCACCTGACCTCGGAGACGGGCCTGGTCTACACCCTGCTCGCACATGCGGCGGGGCGGTTGGGATAAAGCGGCGAGGCTTAAGCGCGATGAGATTAGGTTCAATCGTCATCGCGCTTTAGCTCTTTGTTTGAGCATGATCTTTTCGGAAAACCGCTTCGCACTTTTTCGGATCATGCTTTAGCGACCTATGAATGAGAACGGAGGCCTTACGGCCTCCGTTTTGTTTTTTTGACCTTGCGAGATCAGGCCCCGCCGGGCTGCCCGAACGACAGCCGCTCGGCGAGGACCGCAGCCTGGGTCCGCGAGCCGACACCGAGCTTGCGCAGGATCGTGGAGACGTGACCCTTCACGGTCTGCTCGGCGATGTCGAGCTCGCCGGCGATCTGCTTGTTGAGCTTGCCCTCGACGATCATCGTGAGAATGCGCAGCTGCTGCGCCGACAGCGAGGCCATGCGGGCGGCAAGCTCGACATCGGCGCTCTGGATCGAGCCGCGGCCGCCGACATTGGGGGGCATCCAGATTTCGCCGGCCAGGATCTTCGTGATCGCCTCCGCCATCTCGGGCAGGCTGAGCGATTTCGGGATGTAGCCGGATGCGCCATAGGCGATGGCGCGACGGATCGTGGCCGCGTCCTGCCGCGCCGAGATGATCGCAACCGGCACCATCGGAAATTGCGCCGACAGGATGAATAGCGCGGCAAATCCCTGGATCCCCGGCATCGTCAGGTCCCATAGGATGAGGTCGATCTCGTCCGATTGCGCCGAGAGCACGCTCACCGCCTCGTCGAGGGACTGGCAGGCTATGATGTCGAGGTCGGGCAGCACGGTCGACAGCGCGCTGCGGAGCGCAGCCTGCACCAGCGGATGATCATCGCCGATAAGGATGCGCATGGTCACACTGATGAGGCTCCCTGTTGGGTCCCGAACTGCCGGCTCAAGGCCTCACCCCCGAGGAAGCGACGCAGCGCCGCGGGCTTGAGCGGCTTGGACAGTACCTCGCAGCCACGTGCCTTCGCCGCTGTCCGGACGGCCTCGCTGCGATCTCCGGTGACGACCAGCGCGCAGGCGCCGCGGCCCGATCTCTGCCTGAGATCGTCGAGAAAGTCCAAGCCGGTACGCTCGCCATCAAGATGATAATCGACCAGCACGACGTCGGGCGGGCTTGCCGCGGCCGCCGCCATCGCGTTGGCGGCATCGGTTGCGACCAGGACGCGATGACCCCAGCCGCCGAGCAGCGCCGTCAGACCATCGAGGATCGTTGCATTATTGTCCAGGCACAGGATCGTCAGCGCACGCTCCGTCACATCAGGCGCCGCGTCGGCCGATTTGCGCTGGAGCGACGTTCCCGGCCCGTGCGCGAGCGGCACCGTGACGGCAAAGCAGGAGCCGTGTCCGGGGCGCGAACGGAGGTCGACGGGATGACTGAGCAGCCGCGAGATGCGATCGACGATCGCGAGCCCTAGGCCCAGCCCTTTCTCCGATCCCGGTGCCAGGCGTTGGAACTCCTCAAAAACGCGCTTCTGATCCGCCGCGGCGATGCCGATCCCGGTATCCCAGACCTCGATGCGCAAGTCGCCGCCGCGTCGCCGGCAGCCAAGCAGGATGCGTCCCTTGAAAGTCTCCTTGGGCGTGTAGCGCAGCGCATTCGAGAGCAGGTTCTGCAAGATCCGTCGGAGCAAATGCGGATCGCTGCGCACAGCGAGCCGGCAATCGACGACGCGGAGGACGAGCCCACGCTCGCGCGCCATCGCGGAGAATTCCACGTTCAGCTGCACGAGCAGATCCGCGATCGGAAAGTCGATCGGCTCGGCACGAACGGCACCGGCATCATAAGAGGAGATGTCGAGCAGCCGATCGAGGACATGCTCGGTCGAGCGCAGCGCCGTGATGGCGCTACCGGCGAGAGTTCGCTCCTTCCCCGCGGCACCAGCGTGCGAAGAAGCATGGAGGCTCTCGTCAAGCGCGAACAGGAACAGACGCGCCGCGTTCAGCGGTTGCAGCAGATCGTGGCTGGCCGCCGCCAAGAAGCGGGTCTTGCCGAGATTGGCCTGCTCGGCCTCCGCCTTGGCCTGCTCAAGCGCCTCGGTCCGCTCGCGGACACGCAGTTCGAGATCCTCGTTGGCGCGCCGCAACGCTTCCGCAGCGCGGTGACGTTCGGTCACGTCGGTGTAGGTCGAGACATAACCGCCCTCGGCGGCGCGATTGTAGACAATCTCGAGCACCGTGCCGTCCGGCCGCTTGCGCTCGTACAGATAGGGCCAGCTCTGGGTCGCGACGTCGCGATTGACCAGGAGCGCAGCGAATTCGGACGCGGCGTATTCGCCGCGCTCGACATTGAAGGCAATGAGCTCGGAGAGCGGAAGGCCGACGCGCACGAAATCCGGCGGCAGGTCGAGCAGCGCGATAAACCGCCCGTTCCAGGCCGTGATGTTGAAATCGGCGTCGAACGCGCAGATGCCCTGTGGCACGCTTTCGAGCGTGCTTTGCAGCAGGCTGCGATTGAAGCGGAGGGCTTCTGAAGCCTCGTCAAGCATCGCCATCGCCGCCCGCCGCGACAGCGAGTGCCCTTCCAGCGAGGCTGCAATCACCACGCGCGCCGACGCAGCACCGATCGCGCCAGCGAGAAGATTCTCGGTGAAGCGGATCGAGTCGAGATCGACGAAGTCGGACGGATCGAGGCGCGGCCCGGTGCCCGCCATACGCGATGTGAGATAGCCGTCAAAAGCCGCCTCGCCGCGCTCCGCACCGACAAAGCGCCGGGCGAGCGCGCGGAGATCGTCGAGCCGGACCACCACGCGCGATGACAGTTTTGGCACCGTGTCGCGGACGACACCGTCGGCAAATGCCGCAGCCTGATTGCGCTCGACGGTGGTTTGCCGCCCCAGCAGCGAAAACGCAACGAAGCAGATGATGTTGGCGGCAAGGCTCCACAGCGTCGCGTGCGAGATCGGATCGAGCCCGCCGAGGTCGAACAGTGCGTTCGGCTTGAGGAAAGCGAGCTGCCACGGGCCGTGGCTAACGATCTCCTCGAAGGCGGGCCATAGCGGTGCGGCCGAGGGAAGCAGCAGCGTATAAGCCCAGATCAGGAATCCGGCGGCGATTCCCATCGAGGCACCGATCTTGTTGGCACGCTGCCAGAACAGGCCACCGACGAACGCTGGACCGAATTGCGCGACTGCGACGAACGACAACAGGCCGATGACGGTGAGCGGATAGGCCTGGTTGACCAGGCGGTGCATGAGGTAGGCCAGCAGCAGAATGCAGAGGATCGAGAGCCTGCGCACCGTCATCAGCACCGAAGTCACCGGCCGGCTTTGGGCGCGCAGGCCGAAGAAGCGCGAGCGCAGCAACAGCGGCATGATGACGTCGTTGCAGAGCATGGTGCTCAGAGCGACGGAAGTCATGATCACCATGCCGGTGGCGGCCGACAGTCCACCCAGGAAGGCGATCAGGCTGATGGTGCCCGCATCCGCTGCGATCGGCAGCGAGATGACGTAGGTGTCGGGGTCCGTCATCGCACCGAACCTTGCAAGGCCGGCGGCCGCGATCGGCAGGATCAGCAGGCTGAACAGCGCAAGATAGGCAGGATAAAGCCACGCTGCGGTGCGCGTATGGCCAGGGCTCTCGTTCTCGACGACGGCGACGTGGAACGCCTGCGGCAGACAAAGGAAGGCAATCGCCGAGATGATGATCGTCGAGGGCCAGACCGGCTGGGCGGGATCGAAGGCGAGGATCCCAGCCAATTGCGGATCCGAAGAGAACTGCGACAGCAGCGCGGCTGGTCCTCCTGAGAGCCCAAACAGCACGAACAACGCGACGACAAGGAAGGCGATCAGCTTGACCACGCTCTCGAACGCAATCGCCAGCATCAAGCCGCGATGATGCTCGCTGGCATGGACGTGGCGAACGCCGAACACGATTGCGAACAGCGCCATCGACGCCGCGACGCCGAAGGCCGAGTCCTGCCAGAACCGCAGCGCCTCGCCGCTGGCGCGCTCAGGCTGCAGGATCAGATAGTCAAAGCTCTTGCCGACGGCCTTGAGCTGAAGCGCAATATAGGGAAGCACTCCGAGCAGCGAGGCCAGCGTCACGAAGGCGGCGAGTACTTGGCTCTTGCCGTAGCGTGCGGCGATGAAGTCGGCGATCGAGGTGACGTTCTGGGCCTTCGCAATGGCGATCAACTTGCCGAGCAACTTCTGGCCGAACAGCAGCACCAGCGTCGGACCGATATAGATCGTGGCGAAGTCCAGCCCGCTGGTGGCGGCGCGGCCGACCGACCCGTAGAAGCTCCATGAGGTGTTGTAGACCGCAAGCGTCAGGCAATAGCTGATCGCCGCCGCCCAGGACTTTGGCGAGACCAGCGGTCCGTCCGCGCTCCGCCGATCGCCCCACCAGGCAATCAGGAACAGCGTAGTCACATAACCGGCCGCGACCGCGAGAACGAACCACGCCTGCAAGATATCCTCACTCCAGACCGATCCGCCCACTCATGAGGGCTCGGAACGCGGGCGGATACTAAAGCGTTTTCAATCGCATGGAAGGCACTTTGGATCGGCGGCCGGCTGTCCAGCCGCCGATCCAGTCTTGACGTCAGGCCGCCTCGCGCGACAAGCGAGCCTGCGGAAGGCCCTTGAGCACGAGGTTGACTACGACCGCGACCACGATGTTGAGCACGAGCGCCAGCAGACCGGTGTAGATCGCGACCTTGCCGGCGCCGAAGTCCATGCCGTGCAGCGGCTTCAGCCCATCCGACCAGGCCAGCCACGATCCGCCCGCAAGGCCGACGGCCCAGCCGGCCAAGAGCGCCGTGCTCGAGAACCAGGTCAGATAGAGACCGAACACCAGCGCCGGCAGCGTCTGCAGGATCCAGAGGCCTCCAAGCAATTGCAGGTCGAGCGCAAACTGCGTCGGCATCAACAGGATGGCGAGCAGCGCGCCGACCTTTACCAGCATGGACGTGATCTTGGCGACCTTGGCTTCACCTGCCGGCGTCACCTTCGGATCGACCCACACCTTCCAGAAGTTGCGGGTGAACAGATTGGCCGCGCCAATGCTCATGACAGCTGCCGGCACCAAGGCACCGATCGCGATCGCCGCGAAGGCAAAGCCTGCGAACCAGCTCGGGAACAGCGTCTTGAACAGCTCCGGTACGACGTCATTGTTGCTCGCAAGCTTCAGCCCTGCCGCGTGGCCCATGTAGCCGAGAAGCGCCAGCAGGCCGAGCAGCAACGTGTAGGCCGGCAGCAGCATCGCATTCTTGCGAATGGTGTTGCCGCCTGACGAGGCGAAGATGCCGGTCAGCGTGTGCGGATACATGAAGGCGGCGAGCGCCGAGCCGAGCGCCAGCGAGGCGTAGGGCACGATCTGCGCCGGCGACAGCAGGATGCCGCCCGAGCCCTTGGCCGCAAACGCTGCATCCGCCGCGGTGAAGATCGCGCCGTAGCCGCCGAGCTTGGACGGCACGATCGCGATCGCGGCGATCACCACGATGTAGATCATGATGTCCTTGACGAAGGCGATCAGCGCAGGCGCGCGCAGGCCCGACGAATAGGTGTAGAGCGCCAGCACCAGGAAGGCCAGGACGAGCGGCACCTCGCCGCGCAGCCCGAGCGCCTTGATCGCGACTTCCATGCCGATCAGCTGGAGCGCGATGTAGGGCATCGTTGCCAGCACGCCGGTCGCCGCAACGGCAAGCTCGAGCCCGCGCGAGCCGTAGGCGCCGCGTACCACGTCGCCGGCCGTGACATAGCCGCGGTTCTTGGCGACCTTCCACAACACCGGCATCACCGCAAAGACGAAGGGATAGACGATGATGGTGTAGGGCAACGCGAAGAATCCGTAGGCGCCGACCGCGTAAACGAGGGCGGGCACCGCGATCACGGTGTAGGCGGTGTAGAAATCGCCGCCGACCAGGAACCAGGTGATCAAGGTCCCGAACTTGCGGCCGCCGAGGCCCCACTCGTCGAGGTGAGCTAGCGTCTCAGGCTTGCGCCAGCGCGCAGCGACGAAGCCCATGCCGGTGACGAGGATGAACAATACGAGGAAAACGGCGAACGCCGCGCTATCGACATTAGCCAGCACGACGCACGCTCCTGTAGACGATGTAGGTGAGCAGCGAGGTCAACGGCACCCAGGCGAGCTGGTACCAGTAGAAGAACGGGAAGCCGAACAGATAGGGCTCCCGGATATTGTAGAACGGCACGATCATCAGGCCGATGAACGGCAACAACAGCAGCAGACGTATCACGCTCTCTCCTCCCTATGAGTGAAGTCGACGCGCTTTTCGTGAAGCGCGCCTTGAGCGCGATATAGCGGAGATTACCGCCAGCCCCTCCCCCTACCTTGGCGCGGCCAGCCACCCATACTTTCGTATGGGCGCGGCGACCGATAGGTCGTCACTGCAAGAAGCCCGCGACAAAATTGCGTCGCAATTTTGCGCAGGCGATGAAGCAATGACGGAGGAGGGAGACGCCTACTGCCGCTTGCGCTCGTTCGCCGGTGCCGGCTTCGGCGGCTCGGCCGGAGGCGGCGCTGCGGCTGGTGCGCTGTTGCTGGCGCCGAACAGCACGCGGGTCGGGTTGCGGTCGAAATTGTTCACAGCGCGGCTGATGTCGCCGAGGGTGCGGCGACCGTCGGTCATCAGCGCACCGGAGCGCTTGTCGAAATCCTCGGCCAGTTCGCGGATCGACTTCACCGTCAGGAACAGCTCGCCGCCATCCTTGCCGCCGGCAAGCGTATTGAGGCCGAGCATGAGGTTGTCGGCCTTCAGCATCACGCCGTCGACCTTGGCCATTACGCCATCGATCTTCTCGGAATTGCGCGCGAGCGAATTGGTGAAGGTCTCGAGATTCTTCAGCGAGTTCTTCACCGACTCCTGATTGTCGGCGACGATCTTGTTGATGTTCTGCAGCGTGCCGCGGATCGCCTCGGTGACGTCCTGGAGCTTGTTCGGATCCGCCGTCAGCGTCGGAATGCCGTCCTCGTCGAGCGGCGGCGGCGGCGCGGCCTCCTCGCCGCCCTTGAGCGAGATCGCGGCGACGCCGGTCAGTCCCTGGAATTCGAGGCCGACCAGGGTGTCCTTGCGCAGCGGCGTGTTGTTCTCGATCATGGCGAGTGCGACAACCCGCCGCGGATTGTCAAGCTTCACCGAGACCACCTCGCCGACCCGGATACCGTTGAAATTGACGCTGCCGCCGTTGCGCAGGCCGGCCGCGGGGCCCTCGAACACGACGCGAAAGGGGCTGCGCAGCTTGGTGGTGTGCAGCGACTGGAACCAGAGCACGAAGCCGATCGCAGCCGCAATCACCGCCAGCGTGAAAGATCCGATCAATACGTAGTTTGCCCGCGTTTCCATCAGGTGCTCCGGCTACTCAACCCATCACTGCGCGGGCGCGCTTGCCATGGAAATACTGCCTCAGCCAGGGATGCTGCGAGGCCTGCATGTCGGCAATCGACCCTGCCGCAATGATCTTACCGTTCCCTAAAACGGCGATGCGGTCGCAAGCTGTGTAAAGGCTGTCGAGGTCGTGGGTTACCATGAAAACGGTCAGCCCCAAAGTCCGCTGCAGCGTCCTGACCAGCTCGTCGAAGTCGCCGGCGCCGATCGGATCGAGGCCCGAGGTCGGCTCGTCGAGGAAAACGAGATCAGGGTCGAGCGACAATGCGCGGGCGAGCGCGACGCGCTTGATCATGCCGCCGGACAGTTCCGAGGGGAAACGCTCGGCCACCTCAGACTTGAGGCCGACCATGGCGAGCTTGGCCATGGTGATCTCGTCCATCAGCCGCTGCGAGACACGCAAATACTCGCGCATCGGAAACTGGATGTTCTGCCTGACGGTGAGCGAGGAGAACAGCGCGCCTTGCTGGAACAGCACGCCCCAGCGCCGCTCGACATTGCGGCGCTGCGCGGTGTTGGAGGAATCGAGGTCGACGCCGAACACCTCGATGGAGCCCGCGATCTTCGGTACGAGGCCAATGATGGTCCGGGTCAGCACCGACTTGCCCGCGCCTGAAGGACCGACAAAGCCGAGAATCTCGCCGCGCTTGACGTCGAGGTTGAGGCCGTCGAGCACCCGTGTGCTGCCGAACTGCACGGTGATGTCGCGGACGCGGATGATGGGGTTTTGAATCGCGCTTTGCGTGTCTTGCGCCATCTCACATCCCGATCGAGGCGAAGAAGATGGCGAACACGCCGTCCATCACGATGACGAAGAAGATGCCCTTCACCACCGAGGCCGTGGTGTGCTGTCCGAGCGATTCCGCGCTGCCCTGCACCGCGAGGCCCTCGACGCAGGCGACGATGCCGATCACCGCGGCCATCACGGGCGCCTTGACGATGCCGACGATGAAATGATCGATCGAGATGGCATCGCGCAGGCGCAGCAGAAACGCTTCGGGATCGACGCCGCCATAGAGCCAGGCGACGAGGCCGCCGCCGTAGAGCGCGGCCATGGCGCCCAGGAAGGCGAGGATCGGCAGCGCCAGCACCAAGGCCAGCATGCGTGGCAGCACCAGCACCTCGATCGGATCGAAGCCCATGGTGCGCAGCGCGTCGATCTCCTCGCGCATCTTCATCGAGCCGAGCTCGGCGGTGTAGGCGCTGCCCGAGCGGCCCGCGACCATGATCGCGACCAGGAGCACGCCGATCTCGCGCAGCACCAGGACGCCGAGCATGTCGACGACGAAGATGTCGGCGCCGAAGCGGCGGAAATGGAAGATGCCTTGCTGGGCGATGATGCAGCCGATCAGGAAGGTGATCAGCACGATGATCGGCACCGCGCGCCAGCAGACCTGCTCCATGTGGTGCACGGTCGAGGTCAGGCGGAGCGAGCGGGGATGGATCAGCACATGAACGCCCGCCGCAAGCACGGCGCCCAGCATGTCGATCAGGCCGGCAAAGGTGCCGCCGACACCGGCTACGGCGCGGCCGATCTGCTCCAGCATGCCGGTGATGGTGATCGCCGACATCTCGGCCACAGGGCTCGCACGGACCCGGCGCACCTCGTCGACGAGGCTCGAATAGTTGGCGGAGAGCCCCGCGATCTGCGCCTCGACGGCGCCTTTCGTCAGGCTGCGGCGGAGCCGCTCGATCAGCCAGGCCCCGAAGGTGTCGAGCTTGGCAACCTCGGAGACGTCGATGAAGATGTTTTGCGGGCTGCCGGCGAGCTTCTCGGCATCTGCGACCATCCGCTCCAGGGCCGGCGCGAAGCTCGCGGTCCAGGTCCCGGTGGCGCAGAGGGCCAGCGCATTGCCTTTGGCAATCCGTTCCAGCTTCGGATCGCCGCTCAAGGTGTCCGCTCCCATACGACCAGGGCGGAGGAAATCAGATTGTTGCGCACGCGCCCGTACCCGGAAAAGGTATCCCCATTTGGTTAATATTAGTTGCTAGAGGTAACCGCCAGGTTCAGATTTCGCCAGAGTTCAAAATGACTTCCAGCAAAGTTCCTGCCCTTTCCGCGCGAATCGAGCGGTTTCCGATCGCCGGCAGTTTCACCATCAGCCGGGGCGCCAAGACGGAAGCGGTGACCGTCGTGGCCGAAGTGAGCCAGAACGGCCTCTTCGGCCGCGGCGAATGCGTCCCCTATCCGCGCTATGGCGAAACCCCCGAGGCAGCCCTTGCGGCCATCGAGGCCATGCGGGCGGCCGTGGCTGATGGCCTGACGCGGCAGGCCCTCCAGGCCGCCATGCCGCCGGGAGCCGCCCGCAATGCGCTGGATTGCGCCCTGATCGACTTCGAGGCCAAGGCGGCCGGCCAGCGGGCCTGGAACCTGCTGGACCGCCCGGAGCCGGGGATGCGCACCACCGCCTATACGATCTCGCTGGGCACGCCCGAGGCCATGGCGGCGGCAACCGCCAAGGCGTCGCATCGGCCGCTATTGAAGATCAAGCTCGGCGGCGACGGCGATGCGGAGCGGATCGCGGCGGTGCGCAAGGCCGCTCCCGAATCCGAGCTGATCGTCGATGCCAACGAATCCTGGACCGAGGCCAATCTGGAGGCCAACCTCGCGGCCTGCGCCGCCGTCGGCGTCACCCTGGTGGAGCAGCCGCTGCCGGCGGGCAAGGACGAGGCGCTGGCGCGGATCAAGCGGCCGCTCGCGGTCTGCGCCGACGAGAGCGTGCATGACCGCAGCTCGTTGGCACCGCTCCGCGCGCGCTACGACGCGGTGAACATCAAGCTCGACAAGACCGGCGGCCTCACCGAAGCGCTCGCCATGGCCGATGCGGCGCAGGCACTCGGCTTCGAGATCATGATCGGCTGCATGGTCGCGACCTCGCTGTCGATGGCGCCTGCCATGCTGGTGACGCCGCAAGCGCGCTTCGTCGATCTCGATGGTCCCTTGCTGCTCGCCCGCGACCGCGATCATGGGCTTCGTTACGACGGCAGCCTGGTCTATCCGCCTGATGCCGCATTGTGGGGCTGATCCTTCAGCCGATGCCGCGCCGACCAGATCAGAAGCGCGCCGGCCGCGGCCATCCCCGCCATGACGTAGTACAGCCCCTCGCCATAGCTTGCGTAGATCGCGCCTGAGATGATCGACGTCGCCGAGCTCAACAACCCGGTGGTCGCCGCGTAGTATCCCTGTGCTCGCGCCATTTGACGGGGCGGCACGTGATGCACCAGGAGAGTCATCACGCCAACCTGGGTCAGGCCGAAGCTCAGGCCATGTCCGAGCTGCGCGATAGCAAGCAGGCCGATCGGCGGCTCATGCGCGGTAATCGACCAGCGCATCACCGCACTCAAGCCTCCGATCACCACCAGCAGCGCGGGATGCAACGAAAAGCGCGGCGACACCGCGAAGACGACAATCTCGGCACACACGCCGAGCGCCCACAGCCCCGCGATGGTCAATCCGCCAAGACCGTGGCTCTGCCAGTTGATCGAGGCGAAGGTGTAGTAGGCGACGTGGCTGGACTGGATCAGCGCGGACGAGACGATAATGGCGAGGAAGCCTGCGTCGCGCAGCAGAGGCCTGCCGCCCTCCGCCACCCCAGACGTTCGCGGCACCTCCTCCAGCGGCTGCAGCGAAAGCCCTGTCAAGGCCGAGATCGTCGCCATCGCGACAATGATCCAGATCAGCTGGCGCGCCGCAATCAATTCGATCAACAGTCCGCAGGCGAGCGCACCCAGGATGAACGCGACCGATCCCCAGAGTCGCACGGGTCCGTAGTCGAATTTGTAGCAGGCGACGCCGCGCAAAGCGTAGGCATCGGTAAGCGGCGTCAGCGGGGTCCAGCAGCAACAGGTCACGATGTAGAGCACGAGCACCGGCAAGGGCAGCTGCTGGGTGCCGACCAGCATAAAGAGAAGCGCGGTGGCCGACGCCGTCAGGATCATCGCGCCGCGCAATGCGCGGCGCCGTTCGGCAAGGCCGGTCACGACGGGCAGCGTCGTGAAGCGCGTGACGGCGGGGACGGCGCTGATGATTCCGATCCAGCCCGGCTCGATGCCGATGGCCTTCAACCACACAGTGAAGAACGGCAGATGGGTGCCCAGGACACCGTAGGACGTGCCGTAGAACAGCGCGAGACTCACGGCGAATCGCCGCTTGACCGCCGCTGGCGTGGGGATTTGTGATTCGCTCTGCATCAAACCAATTGCGATTCGGTCGATATCGTGGTGATCGTTACAGTAACGCGCACTGATTTGCGCGACGAGATTGCCATGGCCAACGAAGCATTCGCCCTCTCGCCCATGTCTGCCCGCGCGGCTGAGCCGAACGAGCAGGATTACGACGCGATCCGCGAAGCCTTCATGGAGACGGCGCGCGGCCGCTGGTTCCTCGGCGAATACGCCAAGCGCAACCGCAACGCCGACACAAGCATGGTGCTCGATGCGGTCGCGAAAATCGAAGAAGCCCTTGCGGCACAGCGACAACCCGTCGTCGAGGATCGCCTGCCGGAAGCGCTGGTCGCGATCCGCCGCGCGGTCGAGGACACAGAAAGCACCGTCGCCAGGGCGTTCGATCCCGCCGCGATCGAAGCGAGCCTTGCGCCTGTGACGCGCGGCGTACGCATCATCAAGGAGATCTCCTGGCGCTGGCGCGAGATCGGCGCCGACGGGCGAATCTGCGATCTGATTGATTCGCAGCTCGCCTCGATCGAAGCGGCCTGCGCCCAGGTGTCGGGGATCGATCCGCGCGGCGACCTCAAGGCCGCCTTTGATCTGCTCAAGGACCGGATCGAGCAGACGGACGCTGGGGGCGCTGCTGCACAGCAGGCAACGGCGCGACCTACGCCCGAGCAGCCGGCGGCTGGGGCACCTGTTGGCGAAGCGCGACCGGCGATGGCGAGCGAACCACCCGTGG
Organism: Bradyrhizobium sp. CCBAU 45384; assembly: GCF_028128665.1. Taxonomy (NCBI): domain Bacteria; kingdom Pseudomonadati; phylum Pseudomonadota; class Alphaproteobacteria; order Hyphomicrobiales; family Nitrobacteraceae; genus Bradyrhizobium; species Bradyrhizobium sp. CCBAU 45384. Next base: position 121,274 of record NZ_LBIZ01000108.1, on the reverse strand, counting down.
CTTCTACGGAGACGCCGCAGGAGATTGCTCCCGAGCCTGAGGCAGTCGCCGACATCAGTGGCATCGCCGAGGAGGCGATGATGGACGTCGCGGTCGCGCCCGAGATCGTCGAAAGCCACGCTCCCGCCGTCGAGGAGAACTTTGCCGCGGTCGAGGACAACCTCGCCGGACTCGCAGACGTTGCCGAGATCACCGACGAATTCTCCCTTCACGCGGCCGCTGAGGCCGAGGACGACGCCATCCTCGACGCCATCGCGCTGGAGATGGCCGCGCCCGATCCGGAGTTCGACGCGATCGTCGAGCCCATGGAGATGGGTGCAGCAGTTCCCGAGCCGATGCCGGAGCAGATGCCCGCGGAGATCGCGGAACCGGTCGCCGAGCAGCCGCCGATCGCGCCCCATATTGAGGAGCCCGAGGTCGAGGAGCCCGTCGTCGAGGCGCCGATCGCGATGGAATCGCTCGCGCGCTTGACCGATGCCATCGCGGAAGCCGCCGCCGAAGTGATGGAGCAGCCGGCCCCCGCCATGGCGGCCGCAGCATTCTCTGGCGGAGCCCCCAGCGCAACGCTGCCGTTGCCGTCGCCCCTGCCCGAGCCCTCGCTCGGCGCCACCATCCTCGCCAGCGGCATCGTGCAGAAGCCCCGCCCCGCCGCCAACGACGCGCTCGCCCCGATCCGCCGCATGACCCAGGCCGAGAAGATCGCGTTCTTCTCGTAGCGGCGTTTGACGCACCCCTGCACCACTGCCGTAGGGTGGGCAAAGCGAAGCGTGCCCACGCATTGTCCGTGATCGAAAGAGATGGTGGGCACGGCGCTTCGCGCCTTTGCCCACCCTACAATTTCCAAGCACTTGGCGAGTAGCTGAGACCAGCGTGATCTAGATCACGCCCCGTCCAGGGTGATCGCGATCACGGACCACGCCTTCGAACGCGACCTAGTCTCCTCGCAACCAAACTCGCATCGAGATGAGTGCCAAAGGAGCACGCCATGTTCCGCCTGAAATCCGCCGTGATGACTGTTGGCCTGCTGGGAAGCCTGTTCGGCTTCGCCTGCGGGCCTGTTTCTGCGCAAGTTGCCCCCGTCACGCCCGCCCCGACCACGCTGCAAGGCCCGGAGCAGCGGGTGGCGCTGGTGATCGGCAATTCGAACTACCAGAACGCGCCGCAGCTTGCGAACCCCGACAATGACGCCCAGTCGATGGCGCAATTCCTCAACTCCGCGGGCTTCGAGGTGATCTCCGCCACCGACCTCGGCCAGAACGACATGCTGCGCGTGGTGCAGGATTTCTCCGCGAAAGTGTCCGCGCGCGGACCGAACACGGTGGCAATGGTCTATTACGCCGGTCACGGCGTGCAGCTTGCCGGCGAGAACTACCTCGTGCCCGTCGATGCCAAAGTCTCGAACCAGACCGACCTCGTCAACGACTCGGTTCGCCTGGTCGACGTGATGTCGACGCTGGAGACGATCCCAAGCCGGATGCGCATCGTCGTTCTCGACGCCTGCCGCAACAACCCGTTCCCCAACGTGAACGACGCCGGCCGGGGCCTTGCCATCGTCGACGCGCCGAACGGCTCGATTGTCGGCTATTCGACCGCGCCGGGCGCCGAAGCGCTCGACGGCACGGGCGGCCACAGCCCCTATACGCAGGCCTTCCTGAACGTCGCGCGCGAGCCCAACGTGCCGATCGAGCAGCTGTTCAAGCGCGTGCGGCTCGCGGTGAACCAGATCACCAGCGGTGCGCAGGTCCCCTGGGAGAGTTCCTCGCTGACCTCGGACTTCACCTTCTTCGGCGACACGGCCGTGGCCGCGAGCCGTGCGCCGGTGCATGCGCCGGTGGTGCAGATGGCCTCCAACCTGCCGAGCCGCTCGGCGCGCCAGGCCTATGATTACGTGCTGTCCGAGGGCAAGCCGGAATATTATCAGGAGTTCGTCGCGATGTATCCGCACGACCCGCTATGCGATCATATCCGCTGGCTGCTGGCGAACCTCTTGATCTCGCAGGCCTGGCACGAAGCGGTGCTCGCGAACTCGCCGATCGGCTACCAGACCTTCTACAGCCACTACAGCAACAGCCCCTATGCACAAGCCGCGCTGAAGCTCGAGGCGCAACCCAAAATCATCCCGCTGCTGCAGGCGACGAAGTTCCTGGCTCCGCAGAACATTGCCCCGACCTTGAAGATCGGCAATCTCGGTCAGCCCAAATACATGCCGCTGATCCAGCAGCAGGGCAATGGCGGCTCGCCGACGAACGGCAACCTGCCGGTCGTGCAGAAGCCGGTCGATGGCAAAGTGATCAGCAAGATCGTCACCCTGCCGGCGCCGACCAAGGCCACGACGAACAATACCGGCATCAGCAAGATCGTGACCTTGCCGGTGACCAACACCACGCCGAACACCGGCAACAACAATGCCGGCCCGGCGGGCAAGATCGTGAGCATGCCGGTGAATGTCGGCAAGGGTGGCTCGACGGTTGATGTCAAGAGCACCGACGTGAAGACGACGAATGTTCAGCCCCAGAACCAGCCGATCCGGGTCAATAACGGCAACACCGGCATCGTGAAGCTCAACAACAACCCGGTGAACAAGGTGCAGGTGCAGAACGGCCAGGTGAACAACCACCCGCAGTTCAATGCGATCGGCAACGGCGGCGGCAACAACAACTTCCGCCAGTCGATGAACCAGTCGCCCGCGATGAACGGCGGCAACAACCACCGCGGCTTCATGCATTGATCGCAGAGGGAGCGCTCCCTCCCCCACTTGCGGGGCAAGCACGATATAAGGGGCAGAGCGGCAACGCTCTGCCCCTTTCTTGGTATCAGCTCTTGGATTTTGTCATTCCGGGATGCGCCGTAAGGCGCAGACCCGGAATCCATTGTGCGGCAGAGAAACGGTAGGGATGGATTCCTGGCTCTCGCTTCGCGAGCCCCGGAATGACGCCTAAGCCACCAGCTCGGCGAACAGATCCGCATCGACATTGCCGCCCGAGAGCACGATGACGACGCTCTTGCCGGCGACATCGAGACGTCCCGCCAGCAGCGCGGCAAGGCCGACCGCTCCGCCCGGCTCGACCACGAGCTTCAGCTCGTGATAGGCGAAGGCAACCGCCGCGCCGACTTCCTTGTCCGACGCGGTCACGCCGCGCGCCAGCAGCTTGCTGTTGATCGCAAAGGTCATCTCACCAGGGATCAGCGCCATCAGCGCATCGCAGATGGTGCGGCCGGCGGGCGGGTGCGGCTCGCGATGGCCTGCGGTCAGCGAGATGCCGTGATCGTCGAACGCTTCCGGTTCGGCCACCACGATCTGGGCCTGCGGATAGCGCGCCTTCACGGCGGTGGCGACGCCCGCGATCAGGCCGCCGCCGGATGCCGGCGCCACCACGATATCGGGTGCAAGACCGAGCGCTGCCATGTCCTCCGCGATCTCGCGGCCGGCGGTGCCCTGGCCTGCAATCACGAAGGGATCGTCATAGGGCCGCACCAGCGTCGCGCCGCGCTTCTCGGCGATGCCGCGCGAGATCGCCTCGCGGTCGTCGTTGTAGCGGTCGTACAGCACGACCTCGGCGCCATAGGATTTGGTGCGCTCGCGCTTCGACAGCGGCGCGTCCGCCGGCATCACGATGGTCGCGTGCATGTCCAGGATTTTTGCCGCCGCCGCCACCCCCTGGGCATGGTTGCCGGAGGAGAATGCGACGACGCCGCCGGCGCGCTTGTCCTGCGGGATCGAGTACACCTTGTTGAAGGCGCCGCGGAACTTGAAGGAGCCGGTGCGCTGGAGCATCTCCGGCTTCAGGAACACTTTTGCGCCGACGCTCTCGTTGAGCACGGGGAAAGACAACAGCGGAGTGCGGACGGCGAAGGGCGCGAGCACGCGCGCTGCGGCGTCGATATCGGCGGGGCCGATCGGAAGGGGCTGTTCGGACATGGCGGGATGTTATCGCGCCCGGAGCGGCGCGGGCAAGACACCTCCGCGCGAGGATTTTCCCAAAGCGTTTTCGAGCGAAGTGGGTACCGGTTCGCGTGAAGAAAACGCGTCAAAACAAGAATCTAGGCCACGAAGCGCGGCTGTTCCGCCCTGTCCCGGCCCGGCAGCACGGCGCCGACGGCGCGGATGCCGTCGATGAAAGCCCGCGCCGAGGCCTCCCAGGTGTAGGCGGCGGCGAATTCGACGCAGGCCTTCCTGGAGATGTCGAGTGCGGCAAAACAGGCGTTGCGCAGGTCATGGTCCAGCGCGCCGACCGGCGCATCGCCGATGACGTCGCGCGGACCCTTGACCGGGAAGGCCGCGACCGGCAGGCCGCTCGCCAGCGCCTCGAGCAGGACCAGGCCGAACGTATCGGTCTTGCTCGAAAACACGAACACGTCAGCCGCCGCATAGATGTCGGCCAGTTCCTCGCCGTGCTTTTCCCCGAGGAAAATCGCCTCGGGATAGGCCTCCTCCAGAGCGTTGCGCGCCGGGCCGTCACCGACGATCACCTTGGTGCCGGGCAGATCGAGATCGAGGAACGCCTCGAGATTCTTCTCCACCGCGACGCGGCCGACCGAGAGGAATATCGGCGCCGGCAGGCAAAGATCGACAGCGCGAGGATGGAACAGGCGGGTGTCGACGCCGCGCGGCCACAGCACGACATTGTCGAAACCGCGCTCGTCGAGCTCCCGCGCCAGCGCCGGCGTCGCCGCCATCACGGCCCGGCTCGGGCTGTGGAATCGGCGCAGCGCCCGCCAGATCAGCGAACCCGGCACCGGCACGCGGGCGCGGACATATTCAGGAAAGCGGGTATGGAAGCTGGTCGTGAACGGCAGCTTGCGCTGGCGGCAATGGCGGCGGACCATCAGGCCGATCGGCCCCTCCGTCGCGATATGGATGCTGTCGGGCCGGGCGTCCTCGATCAGCTTTGCAATGCGGGCCGGGCGCGGCATTGCCAGCCGAACGTCGCGATAGCTCGGCATCGCGAAGGTGCGGAATGATTGCGGCGTCAGGAACGTGAACTCGGCGTCGAGCGATTTGGCGGCGTCAGCGAGCTTGGTCAGCGTCCGAACCACACCGTTGACTTGCGGGTGCCAGGCATCGGTCGCGACCAGGATGCGCATCAAGCTGCCCTTGCTGCCACTTGCGTCACTTGTGCGGGTTTCTGCAGATGATCCGCCCAGGTGATGATCTCGAAATGGCCGTCGTCATGCTCGACCAGCGCGGTGCAGCTTTCGACCCAGTCGCCGCAGTTCATGTAGCGGATGCCGTTCTCGTCGCGGATCACGGCATAGTGGATGTGGCCGCAGATCACGCCGTCGGCGTCATGGCGCCGCGCTTCGGCCGAGAGCGCCTGCTCGAACGCGCCGATATAATTGACCGCGTTCTTGACCTTCTGCTTGGCCCATTGCGACAGCGACCAATAGGGCACGCCGAACAGGCGGCGGAAGAAGTTGACGAAGCGATTCATCTGGATCGCGAAGTCGTAGGCCTTGTCGCCGAGATGGGCGAGCCAACGCGCGTTCTGCACCACGAGGTCGAAGATGTCGCCGTGGATGACGAGATAGCGCTTGCCGTCCACGCCGGTGTGCACCGTGTTCTCGACGACGTCGATGCCGCCGAAATGCGTGCCGTAATAGTTGCGCAGGAACTCGTCGTGATTGCCGGGCACGTAAATGATCTTGGCGCCCTTGCGCGCCTTGCGCAGCAGCTTCTGCACCAGGTCGTTATGCGATTGCGGCCAGTGCCAGCTCGATTTCAGCGCCCAGCCGTCGACGATGTCGCCGACGAGATAAATCGTATCGGCGTCATGGTAGCGCAGGAAGTCCAGCAAAAGATCGGCTTGAGAGCCGCGGGCTCCAAGATGAACGTCGGAGATGAACAACGTGCGAAAGCGCCGCTCCGGGCTCTCGTCACTCACATCGTAACTTCCCATGCGCCAGCCTGTAACCGTGTCCCGTGACAAGGGGATGACCGATTGAACCCTTGAGGCCCCTCAGATACGAATCGAACCTTGCCTCGCCCTCCCCGCGAATATCAGTCACATGCGACAATCAGGCGACATGATCAGCCGATGATGGCCCGCAAGACCGCGGAACCCCCGGCCTCATTGGTTAATATCGGGACAGACGGCGCCAGCAGGACGCCGGCGTCAGTAAAACTTGTGGAAATGATGGATCGGCCCGTGGCCATGACCGACGCTGAAACGGTCGGCAGACCCGATCGCCGCGCTGATCCAGCCTTTGGCGTTGCGTACCGCCGTCGCGAGATCCTCGCCCTTGGCGAGGCCCGCCGCCACCGCTGACGACAGCGAACAGCCGGTGCCGTGGGTGTTGCGGGTGGCGACGCGCGGTGCGGCGAGCGCCAGCGTGGTGTCCGCAGCGACGAGATAATCGGTGCTCTCCGCGCCCTCGCCGTGCCCGCCCTTGATCAGAACCGCGCGGCAGCCAAGCGACAGCAGGCGGCGTCCCTGGCTTTCGATCTCGGCCTCGCTTCGCGCGATCGGTTCTTCGAGCAGCGCGGCCGCCTCCGGCAAATTGGGCGTGATCACGGATGCGAGCGGCATCAGTCTCGCGCGCAACGCCGTGACGGCCTCTGCGGCGAGCAGGCGGTCGCCTGATGTTGCGACCATCACGGGATCGAGCACGACATGGCGAGGCTTCCAGCGCGCCAGCGCAGCAGCGATCGCATCGATGCTCGCGGCCTGCGCCACCATGCCGATCTTCACCGCGGCGACATCGAGATCGGAAAACACGGCATCGATCTGCGCTGTGACGAACGCTGCCGGCACCGCGTGAATGCCGGTGACGCCCTTGGTGTTCTGTGCCGTGAGCGCCGTGATTGCGGATGCGCCGTAGACGCCGAGCGCAGCAAAGGTCTTCAGGTCGGCCTGAATCCCGGCCGCGCCGCTCGAATCCGAGCCGGCAATGGTGAGCGCCACGGGCGTCGTCATCGCAGGATATTCCTGCTCGAAAAGGACATTGGCCATCGCCTGTCCTAGCGCGCCGGCGCAGCCCCAGCAAGCCGGCGAATCAGGCGGAGCCGGTGCTGCGCGGGATTGTCGTCCCGTAGGCGTGCATATCCTGAGAAAATATGACCACGGCATCGACCGGCCTTGGCGCCCGAGTGTGCAAATGACACGTTAGTGAGTGGATTCGTTCAGCGACGCCAAATTGCGGTCCGGCTTCGGCCGCAATCCTCTCGGGAAGAAATCATGTGGGCCTTTTTTCAACGTCTGCTCGATTCGTCGACGCTTTCACCGCACGGCATCTGCCTGTTGTGGGAGCCCGAGCTGATCTGGCTCCACGTCGCCTCCGACGCCGTCATCGCCGCCGCCTATTTCTCGATCCCGTTCGCCCTCACCATTCTCGTCACCAAGCGGCGCGACCTCCAGTTCGGCTGGGTCTACTGGGCGTTCGCGATCTTCATCATGGCCAGCGGCCTGACGCATGTGCTGTCGATCTACACGCTCTGGGTTCCGATCTACGGCATTGAGGGCATGGTCAAGGCGGTCACGGCCGCGGCCTCTATCTTCACCGCCGGTGCACTATGGCCGCTGCTGCCGAAGATCCTGACGATCCCCTCCCCGTTCGAGCTGCAAAAGGTCCAGGCCGCGCTCGAGGAGGAAGAGATCAAGAGCCGGGACGCGGCGCTGCTGCTCAAACAGGTGGGGGACGCTCAGCGCGCGATGCGCGAAAGCATGACGCGACTCACCGCTGTCGTCGAGACTGCGGTCGACGGCGTCATCCTGTTCGACGCACAAGCCCGCATTCTCCTGTTCAACCCTGCCTGCGAGCGGTTGTTCGGCTATCGCGCCGACGAGATCATGAATTGTGACATCGGCATGCTGATGTCCAATGAGGAAAGGCCCTCCTCCACAGCTCATGCGCGGCGTTTCGCAACCGGCGAAGCCATCGGCCTGCGCAAGGACGGCTCGACGTTTCCGATGAACCTCTCGGTGGGCCAGGCATGGCAGGATGGCGAGCTGATCCACGTCGGCATCATCCACGATCTGACCACGCGCAAGCTCACCGAGCAGCAGCTCCAGCAGGCACAGAAGATGGAGACGGTCGGCCAGCTCTCGGGCGGCATCGCCCACGACTTCAACAATCTCCTCACCGTCATCATCGGAAACGCCGAGCATCTCAGCGAGCAGCTCAAGGCGCGGCCCGATCTGCGGCAATTTGCCGACGACATCTGCGAATCAGGCGAACGCGGTGCGGAACTGACGCAGCGGCTGCTGGCGTTCAGCCGCCGCCAATTGCTCCAGCCGCGTGCGATCGATTGCGGCGAGCTGATCCTGTCCATGCTGAAACTGCTCAAGCGCACCTTGCGCGAGAACATCGAGATCAGGACGACGGTCGGTCCCGGCACCATCCAGGCCTTTGCGGACCGCGCCCAGCTCGAATCCGCCGTGCTGAACCTTGCGCTCAACGCGCAGGACGCGATGCCGTCAGGCGGACATCTGACGCTGAGCACGGAGATCGCCGCGATCGACGACGACTATCGCGCCCTTCACCCGGAGGTCGCATCCGGAAGCTATGCGCTGATCTCGGTCACCGACGACGGCGAAGGCATGCCGCCTGAGGTCATCGAGCGCGCGTTCGAGCCGTTCTTCACCACCAAGGAGGTCGGCAAGGGTTCCGGCCTCGGGCTGAGCATGGTCTATGGCTTTGCCAAGCAATCCGACGGCCATGTCTCAATCTATAGCGAACAGGGCCTGGGGACGACGGTCCGGATCTACCTGCCCCGCCCCGGCGGCGGACAAGGGCTGGCCGACATGCCCGAGACTGACGAGGCTGCGCCGCGCGGCCGTGAGACCATCCTGATCGCGGAGGACGATCCGTTCGTACGCTCCTCGGTGATCCAGCGGGTGGAGGCGCTGGGCTATCGCGTCGTCGCCGCCGTCAATGGCAAGGAGGCCTTGCACCGGCTGCGCGCGGATCCGGGCATCGACATGCTATTCACTGACATCGTCATGCCCGGCGGCATGAGCGGCTGGGAGCTCGCCGAGCAGGCCCGGCGTATCAGGCCCGGCCTGCCGGTGCTGTTCACCTCGGGCTATGCGCTGGAGACCCTGGTCGAGCAGGGCCGCGCGCAGGCTGAGGCCGTGGTCCTGACCAAGCCCTATCGCAAGGCCGAACTGGCCCAGCGGCTCAGGGATGCCTTCGCAGCAGCGGTGGTGGCGTCGTAAACCCCGGACGGCTCTCTGGCGGTCGGCCGGCCCGCTTGCTAAATCGCGCCGGTTTTGGCCTATTAGCCGCCAAGACATGTCTTCGGAGTTGACTGCAATGGTTCCTTTCTTTGTCCAGATCAAATGCAAGCTTGGTCAGTCCTACACGGTGGCCAATGCGCTCGCCGAAGCCGAGATCGCCTCCGAGATCTACTCCACCGCCGGCCAATACGATTTGCTGGTGAAGTTCTATGTCGACAAGGACACCGACATCGGCCACTTCGTGAACGAGAAGGTTCAGGTGCTGCCCGGCATCCAGGACACGCTCACCATCATCACCTTCAAGGCGTTCGGCACCGGCTAGAGCATGATCCGGAAAAGTGTGAAGCGGTTTTCCCTCGCGACATCAGCGGAACGCGTTTGCGCGGAGATCATGCTCAAACAAAGAGCTAAAGCGCGATGACGATTCAACCCGCTTTAGCCGCACGCGCTCAGCCGCCGCCCTCCTTGCGCTTGGGCGGCGTCGGGCCATCGACCGGGGGCAGCGACTTCAGGTACGCCGCCATCGCGGCGCGATCCTCCGGCTGCAACTGCGCGAGGTTCTTGATCACCGGCCGCATCGCGCCCGATGCGCTGTCACCCTCGGGCATGTCGCCGGTCTCGAGGAAGTCGGCGATATCCTTCTCGCTCCAGCTACCTAAGCCCTTCTGCGTGATGTTCGGCACCCAGCCCTCGCCTTCGGGATTGGGACCGCCGGCAAAGCGCTGCGAGCTGATGACGCCGCCGAGAACATTGCGCGGACTGTGGCATTCGGCGCAATGGCCAAAACCATTCACGAGGTAGGCGCCGCGATTCCACTGCGCGGAGCGCGTTGCGTCAGGCAAGAACGGCCTGACATCCATGAACAGCAATTTCCAGATGCCGACATTGCGGCGGATATTGAAGGGAAACGGCAGTTCGTGGTCGCGCACGCGACCCGAGACCGGCGGCAGCGTCTTCAGATAGGCAAAGAGATCGCGGACGTCGTCGACCTCCGCAAGATGATAGGACGTGTAGGGAAATGCCGGGAAGTAGTGCCTGCCCTCGGGCGAAATGCCGCGCATCACCGCATTGACGAAATCAGCCTCGCTCCAGCGGCCGATGCCGTCGGTGGGGTCAGGCGAAATGTTCGGCGCATAGAACGTCCCGAACGGCGAGCCCAGCGCGAGCCCGCCGCCGAGCTTCAAGCGATCCGGCTGGTTGGGCACGGCATGGCAGGAGGAGCAGCCGCCCGCATTGAACAACTCCTGCCCATTGGCGAGATCAGGCTTGCGCGTCGGCGCCGGCAACGCCAAGGCGCTCGGCGCGGTCAGCCACCAATAGACGGCAAAGGCTGCGACAGCAGCGATCAAAGTAACGTAAATTGTTCGTCGCAGCATGAAAAATCCCGTTGAGCTCAAGCGTATTTACGGGTCATCCCGCCGCAGCTCCAGCCACGAATAATTTAGATGGTGTGACTGTAATCCGGGAATAAAATCGCAGTCGCACTGTTTGCAAGGTGACAGCAATCAGGCGTCAACAGGGAGAGACCCATGAACAAAGCACTTTTTGCCACGCTGGCACTCGGAGCTGCCGTCGCATTCGCAGGCCCGGCCAGCGCGGAGAAGCTGAAGGCGACACTGGACGGCAAGTCCGAAGTGCCCGCCACCACCACCAGTGGCACCGGCACCGCCGATATCGACTATGACGCCCCAACGAAAAAGCTGTCCTGGAAGGTGACCTATTCCGGCCTCTCCGGCCCCGCCACTGCCGCTCATTTCCACGGCCCTGCCGAGGTCGGCAAGAACGCCGGCGTCGCGATCCCGATCCCGGGCATCGCCAACAGCCCGGCCGAAGGTTCGGCGACGCTGACCGACGCGCAGGCCTCCGATCTCCTGTCCGGCAAGCTCTACGTCAACATTCACACCGCGGCCAACCCGGGCGGCGAAATCCGCGGCCAGGTGACGAAGTAGAGATCATCAAGACCTCATCGTTGAAGGCCGGGCGCGAGCGTCCGGCCTTTTTGATTCCGAAACGACAGGTGATGCCCGTGCACTCAAGCCGCACTCAGCGCATGCTCGAGATCGGCGATCAGATCGGACGGATTTTCGATCCCGATCGACAGGCGGATGGTGCAATCGAGCACGCCGATCTTGCGGCGGATATCGGCGGGAACGCCGGAATGAGTCATCGTCGCCGGCAGGCTCGCCAGCGATTCCGTGCCGCCGAGGCTGACCGCGAGCTTGAGGATCTGCAAGCCGTTGAGAAACTTCTCCGCCGCCGCCTGGCCGCCGACGATGTCGAACGAGAACGTCGATCCCGCGCCTGAGCATTGCCGCGCGAACACGCGCCCCGAGGGCGAGGTCTCCTCGTGATGGCCGAGATAATGAACCTTCGCCACCTTGGCGTGATCGCGCAGGAAATCCGCGACGAGGCGCGCATTGCTGTTGGCCTTCTCCATGCGCAGGCTGAGGGTCTCGAGCGAGCGGTTGATCATCCAGCAGGAATGCGGATCGAGCTGGGTGCCGATGGCACCGCGCAGCGCCTTGATGCCCTTCATGACTGCCTTGCTACCGAGCGCTGCGCCCGCGATCAGATCGGAATGGCCGCCGACATATTTGGTCAGCGAGTACAGCGAGATGTCGGCGCCGTGCTCGATCGGCCGCTGAAACACCGGGCCAAGCAGCGTGTTGTCGCAGGCGATGATCGGCGTGTAGCCCTGGGCCTTGCCGATGCTGTCGGCGACGCGGCGCATCAGCGCGATGTCGACGAGCCCATTGGTCGGGTTGGCCGGCGTCTCGACCAGGATCATCGAAACCCGCCCTCGACGCATGGCCTCCTCCGCGGCCTGGTTGACCACCGCCTCATCGACGCCGTCGGCAAAGCCGACCGCGCCGATCGAGAAGCGCGACAGCGTGTTCGTCAGCAGGGTTTCGGTGCCGCCATAGAGCGGCTGCGAGTGGAGAATGACATCGCCCGGGCGGACGAACGCCAAAATCGTCGTCGAGATCGCCGCCATGCCCGAGGAGAACAGCGCGCAGCTCTCGGTGCGCTCATAGACCGCGAGCCTGTCCTCGACAATCTCGCTGTTGGGATGGTTGAAGCGCGAATAGACGAGCCCAGCGCCCATCCCCTCCGGCGGCTCGCGCCGGCCGGCGACGTAGTCGAAGAAGTCCTGCCCGTCCTCGGCCGTTTTGAACACGAAGGTCGAGGTCAGGAACACCGGCGGCTTGATGGCGCCTTCCGACAGCTGCGGATCATAGCCATAGGTCAGCATCAGCGTTTCCGGATGCAGCATATGGTTGCCGATATGGGTTTTCGACGGGAACGGTTTTGCCATGGCCTGTCTCGCTGTTGGCTGCGATCGCCGCCCGCGGCGCGACTCTCGATAGCGTCAGGCATCAACGCCGCGGCGGCGCGACCAAACATAGTCCTTCTGACGGCGATCCGTCAGGGCGTGGGAGGAGAATTTGCGGCACTCACGGCTGTCATTCCCTGCGAAGGCGGGGAATCCAGTATTCCAGAGACGTCAAACGTTCCCTGCACCGTCGCGGCGTACTGGATCGCCCGCCCCAGTGCGCAAGCGCGCACAAGGCGGGCGATGCACTGAGTTTGTAGCTATCGTTGACGCAACCTACGTCGCCTTACTTCAGCTTCAGCCGATACGTCTCGTGGCAATCATTGCAGCGGTCGTTGATGGTGGTGTAGGCCGCCTTGAGGCTGGCGACATTGTGGATCTTGCCCTTGACGTCGGCGATCGCCTTCTGCACCGGCGGGATTTTTGATTCGAAATCAGCCTTCTGCTGCCACACCTTTGGCGACGAACCATAGGTGGCGTTGACCACGGCCTGCTTGGGATTGACCTCGAAGGTCTTGGCAATCTTGGCGACGTCCGCCTCCAGGCTGGCGATTGCCTCGTCGACTTGCTTCTGGTTGTAGGGAATGTCGCCCTTCGCCATCTTGAGGATCACGCCGTACATGCTCTTGGCCTGCGAGCGCATCAGATTGTCCTGCTGGACGGCGACCTCCTGCTGCGCCATCACGGCGCCTGCACCCAGAAACAGGGTGCCCGCGACAACAAACATTCGTTTCATGAGTCTTCTTCTCCGGCTCGCAAGTCGGTTGGGGGAACAGGCCATTGATGGTTAGAACCCGGCCGCGGGCGATTATTCCCACCGCGAGCCGGGCGCGACGCCTTACAGGCTGTGGCGGCGGTGGTGCTCGTTGATCGCGATCCACACCCGCTCCGGCGTGGCCGGCATGTCGATGTGATCGATCTTGTATTCGCGCCAGAGCGCATCGACGATGGCGTTGACCACGGCCGGGCAGGACCCGATCGCGCCGGCCTCGCCCGCGCCCTTCACACCCATCGGATTGGTCGTGCAGGGAATGTTGTGGGTCTCGAACACGAAGGACGGGCCGTCCGCCGCGCGCGGCAGCGCGTAGTCCATGTAAGTCGCGGTGATGAGCTGGCCATCGGTCGCGCCATAGACCACCTGCTCCATCAGCGCCTGGCCGATGCCCTGCATGGCGCCGCCATGCACCTGGCCCGCCAGCAGCAGCGGATTCAGCGTCTTGCCGAAATCGTCGACGATCACGTAGTTGACGATTCTGATGATGCCGGTGGCCGGATCGATCTCGACCTCCGCCAGATGCGTGCCGTTCGGGTAGGTGCCGTCAGCGCTGGCGAAGGTCGCGCTGCCATTCAGCTTCGACGGATCGACGCCGGGCCGCTTGGCGAGATCCGCGAACGAGATCGAGCGGTCGGTACCGGCGATCCTGATGATGCCGTCGGTGATCTCGAGGTCACCGGCGCTGGCTTCCAGCGCCTGCGCCGCGATCTCCTTGAGCTTTTGCCCGAGTTCGCGCGTGGCGCGCTCGACGCTGACGCCGCCTGATGGAATCGAGGCCGAGCCGCCGGTGCCGAGGCCCGTGGCGATCTCTGCCGTGTCGCCCTGGCGGACGTGGACGCGCTCCGGCGCAACGCCGAACTGCTCGGCGACGATCTGCGCATAGGCGGTCTGGTGGCCCTGCCCGCTCGACTGCGTGCCGATCAGGACGGTGACGTCGCCATTGGGGTCGAGCCGCACATTGGCGGTCTCCTCGCCCATCACGCCGCAGATCTCGACATAGCTCGCAAGGCCAATGCCGCGGATCAGCCCGTGCTTCTTCGCCGCCTTGGCGCGTTTTCCGAATTCCTTCCACTCGCCGATTTCCATCGCGCGCTTCAGATGCGCGGCGAAATCGCCTGAGTCGTAGACCTTGCCGGTCGCGGTCTTGTAGGGCAACGCCTTCGGCGGGATGAAGTTCTTGCGACGGATCGCATCCGGCGTCATCTCGAGCTTGCGCGCACAGGCATCGACCAGGCGTTCGATGACGTAGGCGGCCTCAGGCCGGCCCGCGCCGCGATAGGCATCGACCGGCACGCTGTGGGTGAAGATGGTGCGCACCCGGCAGTGGAAGGCCTGGATATCGTAAAGGCCCGGCAGCATGCCGGCGCCGCCATGCGGGATATAGGGCCCGAAGGTCGACAGATACGCGCCCATGTCGCCCATCAGGTCGCAATCCATCGCCAGGAACTTGCCGTCTTCAGTCAGCGCCATCTTGGCGGTGGTGACGTTGTCGCGGCCCTGCGCATCGCCCATGAAATGCTCGGAGCGATCGGCCGACCATTTGACGGCCTTCTTCAGCTTGCGCGCGGCGACCGCCATCAACGCGTATTCGCGGTACGGGAACAGCTTGGTGCCAAAGCCGCCGCCGACATCGGGGCAGATCACCCGCATCTTGTCGGTGGGGATGTTCAGCACGTTCTGGCAGAGGATGTCGCGCAGACGGTGGCTGCCCTGGCTGCCGACCGTCAGGGTCAGATGATCGGCCTTGGCGTCGTATTCGCAGACCGCCGCGCGCGTCTCCATGAAGCTCGCAACCACGCGCGGATTGACGATCGAGATTTCGGCAACCGTATGCGCCTTGCCGAAGGCGGCTTCAGTCGCTTTCTTGTCGCCGATCGAGACGTCGAACAGCACATTGCCCGGCTTGTCCGGCCAGACCTGCGGCGCACCTTTCTTGACGGCGTTGACGACGCCTGTCACCGCCGGCAGCGGGCTCCATTTGACGTCGATGGCCTCGATCGCGTCGCGGGCCTGGTCGATGGTCTCGGCAACCACGAAAGCGACGGCGTCGCCGACATGCCGCACCTCGTCCTTGGCCAGGATCGGGTAAGGCGGGCCGGTGAACGGATCGGTCTCCAGATTGAAGAGGCAGGGCAGATTGCCGAGATCGCCGACCTCGGCCGCGGTGAGAACCAGTGCGACCCCAGGCAGCGTCCGGGCGCGGCTCGCATCGACGGTGAACTTGGCGTGTGCATGCGGCGAGCGCAGCACCAGGCAGCGCAGCGCGGCCTGCGGCGTGTAATCGTCGGTATAGCGGCCCTTGCCGCGGATCAGCGCGTCGTCCTCCTTGCGCAGCACGCTTTGGCCTACGCCGAATTTGATGGGGGCTGCCATTGTCTTGTCCCGTCCTATGGTTGTTTTGCCGGCATATTGCCGTGGAAAAAGAGGCAGTGCAAACGGGTTTAGGCAGGCGGCCCCCGCGAAAAAATGACCCGTGCCTAGCGCCTCAGAGCGGGATCGGACGGAACGGCCGCAGCGCGGTCATTTCCCTGTGGGGCCTGATGCGTCAGGCCCCAATGGAAGCCGGGCTGTCGGGGCCGGCGCTAGTGCTGAATTTCCTCATCATCAGGTAATGGTCATAGGTGGTATCACCGATGCGAATGACACTGGGATCGGTGCCATAGATCTCGAAACCATTTCGCTGATAAGTCTTGATGGCAGCAACCGCCGTCGATCCCACGGCAAGGTGCACCTGCTCGACACGCGCCTCGGCTTGGGCAAGAAGCTCCTTGACGAGCCGATCTCCGACACCCTTGCCGCGTTCGTTCTCCCGCACATAGACCGAGAAGATATGTCCCCTATGCTGCGATTTCCTGTATCGCGAGACATAGAAGCCCGCCACTCCGATCAGACCCTCACATCCAAACGCGCCGAGGATCGTCTCGCCGAGCCATTGGCGATAGGCCGCCATCATCACATCTCCGCCTTCGTCCTCTTCAGGAGATCCAAACGTCTGAGGATGCGCCCGAATTGCCTCCGCGCGAATCTCGCGGAGACAATCCAGATCATCGACAGTCAATCGTCGGATTTCACAATCCGCCTGAGAAATGACCGCGTTTGAGACCATGATATCAGCCCTTCTCTTATCTTAGCGCGGCATGGTCATTTACATCCCACGGCCGCTCCATAGATACATCGTGCTATCCCTCAACTTGTCGATGGCGCGTTGTGGCGAGAGATAGTCGACCTCGCCGCGCGTCAGGCCGATATCCACCAGCTCCCTGTCGCTCAGATCTTGCAAGGCGACCTGCGGATTCTGGCGCCGCGCCAGAAACGCAAGCCAGGCTCGCTGGAGCAGACCGAGGAGGCTTGGCCTTGGTGCGGCCGTTGGTCCGGCAGCATCCGGCAAAGCGCCATCCAGCGCCGAGGCAGACGCCTTGAGGCGCTCCGCTAACGCCTGGTCGATCGCGCTCTTTGCCTGGACGATCGAGAGCGTGAGGCCGCGCCTTGCGGCCTCTCCCTCAATTCCGGGTGAGATATCCGTGAGTTGTGGTGGCATCGTATGCTCCTGCTGTTGTGCCGGCAGGGAGCGTGGCCAAACAAAGGCCCCGTCCGATGCCGGCGGGGCCTGGTGGAAGAGATGTCGTCGTCAAAATGCTAGCGCACGACTCCTTCCACGGCCCAACCGAAGCGGGTCATGTTCGAGAAGTTTACTTTGCGCGGGCATTTCATCATGCCTCGTCCATAGCATGGCAACCGCGCATAATCAAGAGATGTGCGGAGGCTGACTGCACCCTGAAGGCGAGCCCTTGCCGCGACGACTTCCGAGCCTCTGCTGACGTGCCCCAAATTTGCCGATTGGCGCAGAACCAGCACACAGGCATTGGTCGTTGGCCGCATCGGCCGTCAACCCGATGGCCGCATCAAGGTCGAGTTTCGGCTTTGGGACGTCTCCAGCGGCAAGCAACTTACGGGCTGGCGGTATATCGGCAGTCCCGGCGATGTCAGCGGCGTCGGCCATTTGATTTCCGGCGAAATCTACCAGAGCATCACGAACGAGAAACATACATTTGAGTAGAGCTTTGCAGGATGCGCATTTGGTTTTCTTTATTTGCAGGCATCATCATTTTGGTCGGTGCATCTCTGCGATCTGGCGCAGAACAACTTCAAGCGCTCACCCCACGCACAGTCAGGCTTCTTTTCCGCGGCTGCACGCCGCGGAAAAAACATCGCCGGACGATCAGACGGCCGCGCTCCTGTTGAGAAGTTCAGCTGAGGTCATGAAGGATTCCGGCCATGGACAAGATCAGCGCGATCAACGTCCAGACCAGGGGGCTATTCAGAAACGGCGACACCTGAGCCTCCGAACTCGGCGGGAAAATCCTTCAGTTTCGGCAGGCCGTCCCTGATCGGCAACACCGTCTCGGAATAATTGACGTGCACGCCCGGCGCGAAGTTCAGCGTCGGCAATGTGGCTGCGTAGACGTCGACGAGCCCAAGCGGCGGATGGTCGCACATGAGATGCCCCCCGCAGCCCTTGCAGTATTGCCGATGGCTCAGCTCCGATTGTGCGTAGGTGGCGACGAATTCGGCGCCCTTGGTCACCCGCACGTTCTGCGGCTTCCACAATGTGAATGCGTTCACTGGGGCGGCCGACCAGGAGCGGCACGACGAGCAATGGCAATATCCCATGGCCTCCGGTGCGCCCTCCGCTTCGATTTCAACCGCGCCGCAAAAGCATTTGCCGCTGTAAATCGTCATGATGTCGATCTCCTTGATCTGATCTGTTGAACGTCTGAAGCTTCGGACCTATTTCGCGAATCTTGCCTGGATTTCAGCGAGGCCCGCTTCATAGACGCCGAGCAATGCTTCGCTCGCGGCCTTCTCCTGCCCTGGCTCGGGCGTATAGGAGCCATTCCAGGTAATGGTGGAAGCGCCATTGGCTTTCGAGGTCACCTTGATCGTTGCGGTGTGGTTCGAGACGGGCAGCGGGCTCGTCAGGAACTTGTAGGAGTAGCTGTACTCGGCCTCATTCCGGGCGACTTGCGTCTCGACGAAAGCGGCTTTTCCGTCCTTCGTGACGAGAATGCGCGTTGATGGCGCCTTGCCGTCCTCGATGCACTGACCCACCGGGGGCAGCCAATCCTTGATCGCGCAGAACGGCCCGATCAGCGACCAGACGTCCCGGGCAGCCGCCTTCACGTCAACGCTGCGGCTGATCGTGGCCACAGCGGCGGATGCTGTGCCCGAGTGGAGCAACACCGTGCCGAACATCGCAACGCTCGCCATGGAGAGCCTGGGCCTGCAGAAAATCCTTGTCATCGTAATTACCCTGTCATTGTGAGTTGATGCCATGAGGCTCTCGGCCGGCGCGTCGCGACGGTCCTTCAAGCCCGGTGGAGCGGTCCAAATCCGCATGCTGAGAGGTAGCAAGGGCCCTCTGCGCGCCTCTAGTTCACGAACTGAATCGATGCCGGTACAGATTTTGAACTGGAAGCCCCTGCGAATTCCGCAGTACGTTCGCAAATGGTCCACCAGGAGAGAGAACATGGCTGCTGGCAGCTACAAGCAGTTCTGTCCCGTCGCGATGGCCGCCGAGGTTCTGTGTACACGCTGGACTGTGGTGCTGCTGCGGGAGCTGATGGCCGGCTCGACGCGCTTCAATGATCTGCGACGTGGTGTTCCCCGGATGTCGCCCGCGCTGCTATCGCAGCGGCTCAAGGATCTCGAGTCGGCGGGGATTGTCGCGCGGGAAGCATTGGCTTCGGAGCCTGGCCTCTATGAATATCGGCTGACCCCGGCGGGACGTGAACTCACTCCCATCGTCGAAGGA
This sequence comes from Bradyrhizobium sp. CCBAU 45384, assembly GCF_028128665.1. Lineage (NCBI taxonomy): Bacteria > Pseudomonadati > Pseudomonadota > Alphaproteobacteria > Hyphomicrobiales > Nitrobacteraceae > Bradyrhizobium > Bradyrhizobium sp. CCBAU 45384. The sequence continues at coordinate 102,177 of NZ_LBIZ01000108.1, read as the reverse complement.
TTTGGAATCTGGGGCCAACGCCGGATCAAGGCCGACCTGTCGCTCCAGCACCTCGACGTTCAACTGCTGATGTGGGATATGCGGCGAAATCTGAATCCGACGCCGATGCCCAGGCGGCGAAACATCATCCAGTTCGTCTACCCCGAGCTTTCAGCGACCCAACGACACTGGTGGCTGATCGTCGATCCCGAGGAAGGCGTCGACCTGTGCTCGGTCGATCCCGGATTTGACGTCGACCTCTATATTTCCGTCGATCTGCGCAGCATGACTGCTATCTGGATGGGGCTCGACACCGTCCGTGCGGCCGTGGACAGTCGCCGAATGATTCTGACCGGCGATCGGCAAATCGCATCCTCGATGCAAACTTGGCTTGGTCTCAGCCCGTTCGCCAAGGAGAGAAAACTGGCGAGTTGAATGCCGACCATTCGCTCGGGTCTAGCCGCGTACCAGCGAGACCAGCCAGCGGCGCCCGAACAGAACGAGGATCGCGAGCGCGTAGACGATCGTGCCGCCGACGGCGAGCAGGACCAGCGTCACTTCATCGTGAAAGCGCATCGCGCCCAGCGCAGATCCGGTGAATCGCGCGATCAGCCAGAAGGCGGCCGCAAGGATGATTCCGGTCAGCAGGAATCTGCCGAGCGACATCAGCCACGCCCGATCAAGCACGAGAAAACCGCGCCGCACGGCGAAGAACAGCACCAGCAAGAGATTGGTCCAGACGCCGACGGCGGTCCCGAGCGCCAGGCCGATCTGAGCCAGCGATCCCATCAGGGCGACCTTCAGTGCGACGTTGACGGCGATGCCGGTCAGCGAAGCGCGCACCGGCGTCGCCGTATCCTTGCGGGCGTAGAAGGTCGCGACCGCGCTGCGGATCAGCACGAAGGGGATCAGGCCGATCGCATACGCAGCGAGCGTGCCGCCCGCTGCAATCGCGTCAGATTTGGAGAACGCGCCGCGGGCGAACAGCGCACGCATGATCTCGTCGGGCACGGTGAGGAACGCCGCGACGAACGGGATCGAGAACAGCAGCGTGAAATCGAAGGCGCGGCGCTGCGCCTTCATCGCGCCGTCATGGTCGTTGGCCGTGATGCGTTTTGACATTTCCGGCAGTAGCACCGTGCCGATGGCGATGCCAATGACGCCGATCGGCAATTGATTGAGACGGTCGGCGTAGTACAGCGCCGACAGCGCGCCTGCCGGCAGGAAGGTCCCGATGATGGTGTCGGCGAACAGCGCGATCTGCGTCCCCATCGAGCCCAATGTGGCCGGCCCGAGCGCCTTGAAGAAGCTGCGGACGTCTTCGTCGAGCCTCAGCGGCGCGAAGCGCGGCAGACCGCCATGGCGAGCGAGATCGCCGGCGAGCAGGAAATATTGCAGGAAGCCCGAGATGAGGACGCCCCAGGCCGCAGCATGGCCGGCGGTCGGAAACCAGACGGCGACCGCAAGCGTCATCATCATCGCGACGTTGAGGAAGATCGACGCGGCGGCGGCACTGGCAAAGCGCTGCATCACGTTCAGCATACCGCCATAGAGCGTCACCAGCGTGATCAGCAGCAGATAGGGAAAGGTGATCCGGGTCAGTTCGATCGCGAGCTTGCGCTGCTCGGCGTCCTCCGAAAAGCCCGGCGCCAGAATGCTCATGGCCTGAGGCATGAACAGCCAGGCGACGATCAGCAGCACAACTTGAGAGGCCAGCAGCAGCGTGAAGATGCGGTCGGCGAAAAGGTGTGCCGCCGCCTCCCCCTTCTCGCCATGGACATGTGCATAAGCCGGCACCCAGGCAGCGTTGAAGGCACCCTCGGCGAAGATTGCGCGGAAATGATTGGGCAGTCGCAGCGCCACGAAAAAGGCGTCGGCCACAGGGCCGGCGCCAAGGATCGCCGCGAGCATGATGTCGCGGGCAAACCCCGTCAGCCGCGAGAGCAGCGTATAACCCCCAACCGTGAAGATGCGTCCGAGCATGCGGACTGTTCTAGAGCATGGCGCGATTAGGTCTAGATGCAAACCGCAATGGAAGTGCGCCCCCTCCCCTGCTTGCGGGGGAGGGTTGGGGAGAGGGTGTCTCGACAACGAAGACTCCCCCAGAGGAGAGAACCCTCACCCGCGCCTTCGGCGCGACCTCTCCCGCAAGCGAGAGAGGTGAAGCAAAAAAATCACCCCGCGAGCGCGCCGCAGACGGCAGCGATGATTCGCTCCTGATCGGCTTCGGTCAAATAAGCGTGCATCGGCAAGCTGATGACGTCTTGCGACAGGCTCTCGCAGGCAGGCAGGCCGCCCTCGGCGACCGGATATTGCTTGTAGGCGGACTGCTGATGCATCGACTTGCCGTAATAGACCGCGGTCGGCACGCCCTGTGCCTTCAGCGCGGCGGCGAAGCCGTCGCGGTCGGTGCCTTCAGGCAGGCGGATGGTGTACTGCGCCCAGACCGAGGTATTGCCCGGCGCCAGACGCGGCACGGTGACCACATTGGAGAGGCCGCGCGCGTAGCGCTCGGCGACCTTGTTGCGAGCGGCGATCTCGTCGTCAAAGATCTTCAGCTTCTCGATCAGGATCGCGGCCTGCATGGTGTCGAGCCGGCCGGTGAGGCCGAGGCGGATATTGTCGTATTTGTCGACGCCCTGCCCATGCACGCGGATGCTGCGCAGCGTCGCCGCGAGCTCGTCGTCATCGGTCAGAATCGCGCCGCCGTCGCCGAAGCAGCCGAGTGGCTTTGCCGGAAAGAAACTGGTCGTGGTGGCGAGCCCGAAGGTGCCGAGCTTGCGACCCTTGTAGCTTGCGCCAAAACCTTGCGCGGCGTCATCGATGATGAAGAGGCCTTCGGACGCGGCGATCTCGGCGATGGCATCGTGGTCGGCCGGCTGTCCGAACAGATCGACCGGAATCACCGCCACAGGTTTCAAGCCGGCCTTGCGCGCGGCCGCAATGCCGCGCTTGAGGGATTCCGGATCCATGTTGAAGGTCGTCTCATCGACGTCGACATAAACAGGCGTCGCGCCGGTCCGTGCCGCCGGCGAGGCGGTCGCAATGAAGGTGAAGGACGGACACAGCACGGCATCGCCGGGCCCCACGCTCTTGGCCATCAGCACCATCAGCAGCGCATCGGTGCCGTTGGAGCACGCCACCACGTGCTTGGCGCCGCAATAAGCCGCAAGCTGCTTCTCGAGCTCGAAGACCTCAGGACCGTTGACGAACTGGCAATGGTCCATCACGCGCTTGACGGCGGCATCGAGCTCCGCGCCGAGCCGGCGGCGCTGCGAGGCGACGTCGATGAAGGGAATCGGTTCGGAACGAAGATGCTGGTTCATGGTCTGGTTCTTGGCGCCTTCTTGCCTGGTCGACATGGAGGGATTTAGCCGGCGACGCGGCGCGGGCCCTTGCGGGCGGGCGACGTCGCTGCGGGCCGCGATGGCGTCTCGAGGCACTGCGTCGCGATCTCGAGGCTGGCGACGCCTTCGTCGCCGGTGACCGCAGGGGTCTCGCCGTTGCGAACGGCCTTGAGGAAGGCGATCAGCTCGGCGCGCAGCGGCTCGTCATGGCCGACAGGCAGATGCCGCATCGAATAGCTGCCATCAGGCTTGAAGCCGAAGCATTCGGTGACCTGGCGCGTCAGAAGATCGCCCATCACGTATTTGCCGCGGGTCGCGACCGTGACGCTGCGCGCTTTGAACGGCGTCAGCCAGTTGGTGTTGATATGGGCAAGCACGCCATTGGCGGTGCGGAACTGGAGCAGCGCGATGTCCTCGCGCTCGGCGACCGCGCTCGACAGCTGCGGCTGCACCTCGACAATGTCGGATTCGGTGAACCAGCGGATCAGATCGATGTCGTGCACGGCGAGGTCGATGACGACGCCGACATTGGACATGCGCGGCGGGAACGGGCCGACGCGGGTGATCGCGATGGAGAGAATGTCCTCGCCCGCGATCGCCTGCTTGACCGCGGCAACGGCCGGATTGAAGCGCTCGACATGGCCGACCATCAGCGTGACGCCGGCCTTTTGCGCGGCGGCGACGATCTCGCGGCCCTCTTCTACCGTGGAGGCGATCGGCTTCTCGACCAGCACGTGGATATTCCTGGCGATGCAGGCCAGCGCGACTTCGTGATGCAGATGCGTCGGCGCCGCGATGGTGACGGCATCGACGCCCGCGGCGAGGAGCTGGTCGAGCGTCTCGAAGCTGTTGCAATTGGCGAGCTCCGTCGCGCGCGCCCGATGCGCGGGCGAAGGATCGACCACGCCGATCAGGGTGACGCCGGGCAGACCGGCGAGCACCCGCGCATGGTTGCTGCCCATCACGCCGGCGCCGATGACACCGACGCGCAGGCCGGCCTTTGCCGGCTGTGATCCCTTGGAACTCATCTGAGCAAACCCCGATTCACCGCAAATCCCCGGGCTGCTTCTAGCACGGGCGCCACAGATGTGGCGAATGCCGGCCAAATTGACCGGACACGATTTGATTCAAAAAGTTACACGTTCTCCGGGCCTTAGCCGCCGAAAGCGGGCTTTTGGGGCCCGGATCGCGTGATTCGGAGTTCGCTGGTTACGACCTTTGATAGTCGTCTTCAATCCGGATGATGTCGTCTTCCCCGAGATAGGAGCCGGTCTGGACTTCGATCAGTTCCAGCATGATTTTACCGGGGTTCTCCATCCGGTGCACCGCGCCCATCGGGATGTAGATGGACTCGTTCTCATGCACCGTCTTCACCGTCTCGTTGACGGTGACGCGGGCGGCACCGCGGACCACGATCCAGTGCTCGGCGCGATGGTGGTGCTTCTGCAGCGACAGCCGTCCGCCCGGCTTCACCACGATGCGCTTGACCTGGTGGCGCTCGCCATTGTCGACCGACTGATAGCTGCCCCAGGGGCGATGCACCTTGAGATGCTCCTCGGTGACCTTGGGCGCGACCGCCTTCAGCTTGGTGATCAGGCGCTTCAGCCCGTTGGCGTCCTGCTGGCGCGAGACCAGCACCGCATCCGCGGTCGCGACCACGACGAGATCGTCGACACCTTCGAGCGCGACCAGCGCATGATCGGTCGTGACGTTGCAGTTGCGCGAATCCTCGAACACGGCGGTGCCGTGCGCCGCATTGCCTTGCGCATCCTTGTCGGACAATTCCCACACCGCGCGCCAGGAGCCGACATCGGACCAGCCGCACGACACCGGCACCACGGCCGCGCGCGAGGTCTTTTCCATCACGGCATAGTCGATCGAGATCGCCTTGGCCGCACCAAAGGCCTGCGGCTCCAGCGTCACGAAGCCGAGATCGCGGCCGGCATTGTTCACCGCCGAGGACACCGCATCCACGCTCGCCGCATCGACCTTGCGATATTCGTCGAGCAAGAGGCTTGCGGGAAACATGAAGTTGCCGCTGTTCCAGAGATAGCCGGAATTAACGTAATCTGAAGCCTTCACCGCATCCGGCTTCTCGACGAAACGCGCAACCGCGTGCACCTCGCCTGAGATCACCTCACCCGGGCTGATATAGCCGTATTCGGTCGCCGGCCGCTCCGGCTTGACGCCGAAGGTGACGATGCGTCCCGTGCTCGCGGCGCTGAGGCCCTCGCGGCACGCCGCGATGAAGGCGGCATTGTCCCGCACCACATGGTCGGCGGCGAGCGCCAGCACGATCGCTTCACTGGTGCGGTTTTGCGCGAATGCCGCGCCGGCGGCGATCGCGGGACCGGAGTCGCGGCGCATCGGCTCGAGGATCACGTCGGCCTCGATGCCGATCTCGGCGAGCTGCTCCAGCACCATGAAGCGGTACGCCGCATTGGTGATGACAACAGGCCGGTCGAACAGCGACGCATCGGAGACACGCAGCAGCGTGTCCTGGAAGGTCGAGCGCGGGCCGAACAGCGGCAGGAACTGTTTTGGCCGCACCTCGCGCGAAGCCGGCCACAGCCGCGTGCCGGCACCACCGCACATGATCAGGGGGATAATGCGTTTGTCCATCGTCGTTTCAAACCTTGTAGTGGTCGCGATACCAGGTGACAAAATTGTGGACCCCGTGCTCGATCGGCGTTGACGGTGCAAAGCCGGTGTCGCGCATCAAATCCTCGACATCCGCGAACGTTTCCACCACATCTCCCGGCTGCATCGGCAGCAATTCTTTGATCGCCGTCCGGCCCAGCTCCCGCTCCAGAAGTCCGACGACATGCATCAGCTCTTCGGGGCGGTGATTTCCGACATTGTAGGTTCGAGACGGCGCATTTGCGGCAGCCGGATTGTCCGCAGGCACAAGATCGATCAGTTTGGACACGACCCGGGTCACGTCGTCGATATAGGTGAAGTCGCGGCGCATCCTGCCATGGTTGAAGAGCCGGATCGGCTTGCCGGCCAGGATGGCGTTTACGAACAGAAACATGGCCATATCAGGCCGTCCCCACGGGCCGTAGATGGTAAAAAACCGCAAGGCCGTGACCGGCAGCCGGTACAGATGGCTGTAGGACTGCGCCATCACCTCGTTCGCCTTCTTGGTGGCGGCGTAAAAGCTCACGGGATGATCGGTCCGGTCCTGCACGGAAAACGGCAGTTTCGTGTTCGCGCCGTAAACGGAGGATGACGAGGCGTAGACGAGATGACGACAGCCGTTGTTCCGACAGCCCTCCAGCACGTTGAGAAAGCCCTGGAGGTTGGAATCGACGTAACTGTGGGGCTGGTCGATCGAGTAGCGGACGCCGGCCTGGGCCGCCAGATGCACGACTTTGGCAAATCGATGTCGCGCAAACAGCGCCGCCATCGCCTCGCGATCGGCAAGATCGGCCTGCACGAAAGAGAAACCGGCCTCGCTCCGCAACAGCGCCAGCCGCGCCTGCTTCAGCGCCGGATCGTAATAGGTGTTGAGATTGTCGAGTCCAACGACCGGCCTGCCCTCGGCCAGGAGCTGCCGGGCGACGTGAAAGCCGATGAAGCCCGCGGCTCCCGTGACCAAAATCGCCTGATCCGTCATCCTGTTCCCAAGGTAAATCCGCGAAGGCAAATCCGAGGACATGCTTCGCCACACCGGCCATGCCAGTCTCTTTAGACGGCGTCCCGAGGGGGCCGCAATAGCCGGCCATTTTAACAGTAAAGAGCCCCCACAAGGGCTTAAGAGCCATTGCAAGAGAACTCAAGAGGGCTTCAAGAGAGCTTCAAGAGGGCTATTGCAAGATCGGCGCCAAAACCATACCAAAGCGGCCGAATTCGACGCCTGGCGTCGGGTAACCTCAACCTTCGCCAACCCAGTTCATGCGGACGAGATGCGCCGAATCCTGCTGTCGACGGCCAAAATCCTGATCTCCGCGGCCCTGCTCTATCTGGCATTGCGCAAGGTCGATCTGACCGAGCTGGTCTCGCGCTTCACCGTATCCAGCCTGCTCTGGTTCGGCCTGGCGATTGCGGTGACATTCCTGCAGATCTTCATCGGCGTGTTGCGCTGGCGCGATGTCAGCGCCGCATGCGGCGCGCCGCTCGAGCTCACCCGCGCCATGCGCTACAACGTGATCGGCTCCTTCTTCAACCAGACCCTGCCCTCCGCGATCGGCGGCGACGCGGTCCGGCTGTGGCTGGTCGCGCGCGCCGGCGCCGGATGGCGTGCGGCGACCTATTCGATCTTCGTCGATCGCGCGATTGGCCTGATTGCGCTCGCGATTCTCATCGGCGCGAGCCTGCCCTGGAGCTTCCAGCTCATCACCGATCCGAACGGGCGTTCGGCGCTGCTGCTGATCGATCTTGCGGCCCTCGCCGGCGGCCTCGGCTTCCTGGTCTTCGGCGCGCTGAAATGGCGCTGGCTGAAGACCTGGTGGGCGACCCATCACCTCCACGCCTGTGCCGTGATCGCCAATCGCGTGATCTTCAGCCGCAGGCACGGACTTCCCATCGCCATCCTGTCCTTCGTCATCCACGCGCTCGCCGCCGTCATCGCCTGGTGCGTGGTGCAGTCGATCGCCGCGCCAGTCAGCTTCGGCCAGGTCTTCCTGCTGGTGCCGCCGGTCATGCTAATCACCTTGATGCCGATCTCGATCGCCGGCTGGGGTGTGCGCGAGGCGACCATGGGGCTCGCCTTCGGCTTTGCCGGGCTCGCCGCCAATGAGGGCGTCAACGTCTCGCTGCTGTTCGGCGCGGTCTCGTTCACCGTCGGCGCGGTCGGTGGCCTCGTCTGGATCCTCAGCGCGGAGAAGGCCGCGCAGGGCTCGGCGCCGATCGGAGTGCCGGAGTGAGCCTGGCCGCGATGCCCGCGCTGCTTGCCGTCGCGATCGCCGCGCTGATGTCGGCGCTGATCACCTGGATCAGCCGTCCGCTGCTCCAGCGCTATGCGTTGGCGCGGCCGAACGCGCGCTCCTCGCATCGAATTCCGACCCCGCAAGGCGCGGGCATCGCGGTCATCGCCGCGACGCTGCTGGTCGCATTGCCGTGGGCCGCCTGGGCCAACGTTGCGATCCCGCTGGCGCTCGTCATTGCAACGGTCGTGATCGCAATCGTCGGGTTCGCCGACGACATCGTGTCGCTGCCGGTGCTGGTGCGGCTCGCGCTGCAAGCCGCCTGCGTCGGCGCAGTCGTGTTCGCCGCGCCCGAGACCGCGCGCATCGTGCCGGCCCTGCCGCTGGCGCTGGAGCGTTGCGTGCTTGTGCTCGGTGGTGTCTGGTTCGTGAACCTCGTCAACTTCATGGACGGGCTCGACCTGATGACGGTGGCGGAGGTGGTGCCGGTCAGCGCGGCGCTGCTGCTGCTTGGCATGCTTGGTGAATTGTCCTGGCCGGCGGTGCTGATCGCCACCGCGCTGTGCGGCGCCATGCTCGGCTTTGCACCGTTCAACAAGCCGGTTGCAAGAGTGTTTCTGGGCGATGTCGGCAGCCTGCCGATCGGCCTTCTGCTCGGCTGGTGCCTGCTTGAGCTCGCCTGGAGCGGACAAATCGCGGCGGCGCTGCTGCTGCCGGCCTATTACCTTGCGGATTCCACCATCACGCTGTTCCGGCGCATCGCAAGACGCGAGCAGTTCTGGTCGGCGCACCGCTCGCATTTCTACCAGCGTGCCACCGACAACGGCTTCACCGTCCTCCGGATCATCGGTGAGGTGTTCCTGGTCAATCTCGTGCTCGCGGCGCTCGCCGTCCTCACCGTTCGCTCAGGCTCGGCAATGGTCACGCTGCTGGCGCTGTTGGCGGGCGCGCTCACGGTCAGCTTCGAGCTGCGGCGGTTCTCCCGCCCTCAGTCATCCTGAGCTGTCAGCGCCAGCCGCAGGCCCTCGTCGAGCGACACATCCGGCTGCCAGCCGGTCGCAATTGCCTTGGAAATATCGAGTTCGAGCGAGCCGATCAAGCTGTCATGTGTGTCCTGACGGCCGAGCACGACGAGCAGCGAGCTCAACAATTTCGACGACATTCCGAACAGACGCGGGCTCTTGCCGAACGCGTTGGCCAGACGCTCAATGAATACCGGCGTCGAGACCTGCTCCTCGTCGGCCGCCAGGAAGACCTCGAAATTGCTTGCCGAGTCGGAATTGCCGAGCCGGCGCAGGATGAAGGACGAGAGGTTCTGCACCGCTAGGAAGGCGCGGTGGTTGCGGATCGCGGCAAAGGGCAGCGGTAATCCAAGGTTCACCGCGCGCGTCAGCAGCGCAAAATTGCCCTTGGCACCCGCGCCATAGACCAGCGGCGGCCTGATCACCGAGATCTTCAGGTCGCACTCGCGCGCCGGCGTCTTCAGGCCTGCCTCAGCCGCGGCCTTGGACATGCCGTAAGGCCGCGCGGGGTCGGGATTTCGTCCTCGCTGAACGGAGCCCGGCCCTCGTTGCTGCGGCCATGGACGAGCACAGTGCTGACGAAGATGAATTAGCGCACGCCCGCCTTGGCCGCGGAACGCGCCAGGTGCAGCGTGCCCGTAATGTTGACGTCGCGGTAGAGCCGGACGGCATGCTCCTCGTCCTTGTGATGCACGCGCGCCGCAATGGACGACGGAGTCGATGCCGTCCATCACCTGTGTCCAATCGGTATCGGGACCGATCGATTTAATCACGACCTTGTCGTCCATGCCCATCGGCCCGCGGAGCCGCACGGCGAACCGACGATCCCTCGCGCCTGAGCACGGGCGCGACGTGACGGCCGACGAATCCGCTCGCCCCCGTGACCAGTACAATCCGTTTCCGCGCGCGCTCATTGTTTCTCAGAAAGAACAGGGTTGCGCAACAAGTCGTCGATCACACCGGCATAGGCGTTCATCGCAACGCCGCGATCGAATCTCGCTGCGGCCTTCACGGCCCGCGCCGCCATGGCGCCGTCATTCGAGCGCGACGCTGCCCGGATCGCGTCTGTGAGCTGATCGGCACGGCCCGGTGTCACGACCCAGCCGAGCCCGTTCTCCACCACCGTCAGGGCCGCCTCGGCCTCGGGCTCGGACACCAGCACGACCGGGCGGCCGACCGCCAGCAGATTATAGAAACGGCTCGGCACCGACACGCCCGCAACATTCTTCCGGTATGGAATGATCCAGAGATCGGCGGAGGCGAGAAACGCTTCGAGTTCGGAATCCTCGACGCGCCCGACAAAAGAAACATTGGCGAGGTTCGCCGTCGCCTGCAACTGCTTGAGTCGTTCGAAGCCGATGCCCCAGCCGGACAGCAGGAAGTGAATGTCCGTCTCGTCCTTCAAAAGCCGCGCCGCTTCGAATACAATCTCCGGATCATGGGTGAAGCCGAGATTGCCCGAGAGGCCGACGATGAAACGCGCCGGAATTGCCTTGCGAAACGGATTGTCCGATGTCACCGGCCGCAGCGCGGGCGCGAGCGTCGCCCAGTTCGGGATGAAGCGGATCTTGTTGCGCGTTATGCCGGAATAGCTGAGCAGCGGCGCTTCCGCATCGCGTCCGATGGTCACAACGGCATTGAGGGCGCGAAACATTAGGCTGTTGGCGGCGCGCATCACACCCGCCATGATCGAGCGCGGCTTCAAAAGACCGGCCATCACCAGCACGTCGGGAAACAGATCGTGCATGATCAGCACCGAGCACGCGCCCTTGAGCCAAGCCGCCGCCACCACCGCGTAAGGCAGCATGAACGGCGCGGTGACCGTGAGCACGACGTCACCTCGCCGCAATTGCCGCAACAGCGCGACGAAGATGCGCAGCACGAACAGCAGCTCGGAGGCGCCGCGCCGGACCAGCGCCGCCTTTCCCGCAATCTGATTCTTGACGGCGACGACGCGGGGCTTACCCGGACCGGTTTGCGAGGCCGGCAGCGCCCCGGGCGAGCCTGACAGCACGACGACTTCGTGGTCATGCGCGAGGCGGCAGGCGATCTCGGCCATGATCGCCGCGGTCGTGCTCGGATCCGGCGGATAGTGCTGGCTTGCGACGACGATCTTGCTTTGAGGCTGCATGATCAGGCCGCAGTCGACCCGAACTCGGGGACGGCGTCCTTGAGAATGGTCCTGATGGTGGCGCGATCGTCGCGTGCGATCGCCTGCTCCAGCGCCGCGATCCATTTGCGCAGCGTCTGCATCGGCGGTTCGTTCGGCTGCGCGGCCATGATTCCGGCGACGCCGATCTCGCGGGTCGGCTCCTCCGAAGCGAACAGGATCTCGTGCAGGCGCTCGCCGGGGCGCATGCCAGTGAACACGATCTCGATGTCGTAGCCGGGCTGCAGTCCGGACAAGCGGATCATGCGCTCTGCGAGATCGACGATCTTCACCGGCTGGCCCATGTTGAGCACGTAGACGGAGACCTCGCCACGCTGAGTTCCGAGCGCATGCGTGGCCGCGGTGATCACGAGATCGCAGGCCTCGCGGATGGTCATGAAGTAGCGGACCATGTCGGGATGCGTGACGGTCACCGGCCCGCCGGCCTCGATCTGGGCCTTGAACTTCGGCACCACCGAGCCGTTCGAGGCCAGCACGTTGCCGAACCGCACCGAGATCAGCCGCATCGGCGGCCTGGCCTCGCGCGCGCTGGCGGCGAGGTCGTGATCCAGCGCCTGGCAGTACATCTCGGCGAAACGTTTGGTGAGGCCCAGCATCGACACCGGCTCGATCGCCTTGTCGGTCGAGATCATCACCATGGCTTCGGCGCCGGCGGCGAGAGCCGCGTCGGCGACGTTAATCGAGCCGAAGATGTTGGTCTTGACGCCTTCGCTCCAGTCGCGTTCGAGGATCGGAACGTGCTTGAGCGCCGCGGCGTGGAATACGATATCCGGCTTGAACTCGGCCATCAGGCGCATCACGCGCTCGCGGTCGCGGATGTCGGCGATCCGCCCCTCGATCGCGGCGGCCGCGTCGTGCGCGGCGAGCGTCTCGGTGACCGCATAGAGCGCCGGCTCGGAATTCTCCAGGATCAGGAGGCGTGCGGCGCCGAAGGCGACGACGCGCTCGCAGATCTCGGAGCCGATCGAACCGCCGCCGCCGGTGACGATCACCGCCTTGCCTCTGATCAGGGCTTCGAGGCGCGCATAGTCGATCTTCTCGCTCGGCCGCAACAGTAGGTCCTCGACCGCGACGGCAGTCAGCCGCGGCGTGTCGCCGCTTTCGAGCGAGGGCATGCGGTTAACGATCACGCCTAGCTTGCGTGCCCGCATCAGGATCGATTCTGGACGTGCCTCCGGCTCGAACGCCGACGGCGTCATGATGAGGCGCGCGATCGGCTTGTTGCGCTTGGCGAAGTCGGCGATGACGTCCTCGATATCGTCGATGCCGCCCAGCACCGGCAGGTTGCGAATGAGCTGGCCACGATCCGAGCTCGACGGCGACAGCACACCGACCGGCCAGATCCGCTTGATCGCCCCGCTCTCGATGCCGCGCAACAGGACTTCGGCATCCGCAGCGCGGCCGATCAGCAGCGTCGGCGCGGCGTCCCCCGCGCGGGCGTGACGCCGCACCCGCGTGTAGCGGAAGTAGCGGTAAGCCATGCGCAGCGCGCTGAGGGAGGTGATCTCGAGAAACCAGTAGAGGACGATCGTCACCTTGCCGAGGAAGAAGGCGCCGCGAACGTTGGGGGCAACGAAGATATAATCGAGCACCAGCAGCGCAACCGTCAGCACGCTCGCGACGCGGATGATGTTCAGCGCGTCAGGCAGCGAGATAAAGCGCCATTTCGTCGTGGTCAGATTGAAGACGAAGAGCACGACCACGCTGAAGGCCAGGAAATAGGGCAGGATCTGGAACAGCAGCGGCAAACGGTCGAAGAAGCCGTCGCCACCCTCAAAACGCAGATAGAAAGCCGCGAACAGCGCCGCCGTCGTCGCCAGCAGGTCATGGAGCGCAATCAGAAAATTGCGCAAAGTGAGATGCGAAAGACGCGTCATCCGCCGACCGATGAATATCCCGTTAGGTTCAACCTGACCGCGCTGATAACCCATCTCGACAAGACTTGCCAGCCGCGCGGCCGTTCAGGAACCAGCTCCCCCAACCTTCGCCCCGGCCTGTTGTGCCCGGATCACCATGCCGCCGGCAACCCCGACACCGATGACGTACATCCAGCCCTCGTGGAAGTCGAACAGATGGGAGTTGAACAGGGACGTGAAAACATTCTGCACCACGACCAGAAGGCCTATCCAATTGGCAATCCCGTCGCCGCGAAACAGCAGGAGATGTGAGATCCAGATTGCGTAGAGGATGACGATGCCGATGATGCCCCACTGGATGGCGACATGCAGCGTCTGGTTATGCGGATTTGGAAACACCCTGACGCCCGGTATCCATGAGGGATCTGCGGCGACCCGTTCGAACAGTCCCTGCGAGGAGCCGGTACCATGCCCGGCAAGCGGCGCCTGCTTGAAGAATTGAATGGCGTGGCGCCAGTACTCGAGGCGTTCGCCCATCGATGTCGGAATGTTCCTCTGGCTGTAGAGTTGATACTCGCTGACGAAAGTGTCGGCGGTCTTGCGCAATTGCGGCGAGCCCTGCCAGGCGATCGCAGCGCCTGCAATCAGTGCGACTGAGATCATCGCAATACTGCGCCATCTCAAATGCAGCAGCGCGAACACGCCGAACATGATCGGAACGGTGACGAGCGCGGTGCGCGACACCACCACGAAAGCCATGTTGACGAAGAAGCTCAGTGCCAGCGCCGCCAGCAACCCGGCAAGCCAATACCGCTTCTCGCGAAGCAGCAGGGCGGTCGGATAGGCCAGCGCGACCGCGCAGAGCGTAAACTCCTGGCTCTGGTCAATGTAGTTCTTGACGAAGATGCCGCGCTCGAACTGGTCCGGCTTGAGCGTCAGATTGGGATAGACAGCGACCAGCCAGGACATCACCGAGAGCAGCGCGCAGGACACCAGGAAGGCGATGAAGATCCAGCTTCCGCGCGACGATCGCTCGAAATGGTAGAGCAGAACGGGCAGCACCAGCAGCTTGACGGTGGGACTGAGCGCATAGAGGCGCGCGCCCCAGGCCGCGTCCGACCACAATGTTCCCACCAGCGCGAGCAGAAACAGCGCGATCGGCGCCGCACAGATCGGACGCGTCAGCGATTGCAGGAATGCCCTGATGTCGAGGAACGGCACAATGCAGACCAGGAACGTGGCGTTGAAGATTGCCGTGAGCGAGGTCGACCACGGCAGCGAGGCTACCGTCAGGATCGCAAACAGGTCGACGGCCTCGCTCCAGGCGACCGGACTGCGGAAACGCCGCCACAGCATCTGGGCGGTCGTCTCGCCTGCAAGCGCCGTCACGAGGCGCCTCCGCGCGCCCGATGGACCAGCGCAGTCGTGCTGAATCCCTTGAGGATGTCGACCAGCACGACAGTTCCCCCGGCGGCCTCGACCACCTCGTGACCGACCACCTGCTCGCGGGTGTAGTCACCGCCCTTCACCAGCACGCTCGGCGTAATCCGCCTGATCAGGTCGATCGGCGTGTCGTCCTCGAAGATGACGACAAGATCGACCGCCTCTAACGCGGCCAGCACCTCCGCGCGCGCCAGCTCGTCCTGGACCGGGCGATCCGCGCCCTTCAGCCGCCGCACTGAGGCGTCGCTGTTCAGCCCGACGATGAGACGGTCGCAGGCGGCGCGCGCCGCGGTCAGCACCTTGACGTGACCGGGATGCAGGATGTCGAAGCAGCCATTGGTGAAGCCGATCCGCAGCCCCTCACGCTTCCATTCGGCGAGCTGGGCCTCGAGCTGACCTGGCGCGCTAACGACCTTCTCCTCGGCCGCCAGTGTCGCGTGCGGCAGGATCTTCCGGCGCAGTTCGGCGGCGCTGACGCTGGCGGTGCCCTGCTTGCCGACGGCGACCGCGGCCGCGGCACTCGCCATGCGCAGCGCCGTGTCCCAATCCGCGCCTGCCGCGATCGAGACCGCGAGCGCGGCGGCGACGGTGTCGCCGGCGCCGGAGACGTCGCGCACTTTCACCGGGAAAGCTGGAACATGGATCGCCCCGCCATGACGCGGCACCAGCGTCATGCCGTGTTCGCCTTGCGTCACCAGAATGGCCTCGCAATCGGCCAGCCGCATCACGTCCTCTGAGGCGTCGACAATGCTCTGCGGCGTGTCGGCGCGGCTGCGGGTGGCTTCCGCGAATTCCTTGCGGTTGGGCGTGAGCAGCGTCGCGCCGCGATAGATCGCCCAGTTCAGGCTCTTGGGATCGACGATTACGGGCTTGCCGGCTTTTCGTGCGGCATCAATCGTATGGCGGATCACACGCGCGGTCAGCACGCCCTTGGCATAGTCGGACAGCAGCACGATATCGGCGCGCGCGATCTGCGGCAGGATCGCTTCGCTCAGCCTGGCCTCGACCTCATCGGAGGCGGCTTGCGCCTGTTCCCAATCCGCGCGCAGCATATGCGTGGAAAAATGCTCGGAGACGAAGCGGACTTTCCGGGTGGTCGGCCGTGACGGGTCGCACACCAGCGCACTTTCGATCCCGGCATGGTCTGCCAGCGCGGAGGCGAGCTGCCTGCCGGCCTCGTCCTCGCCGACAAGGCCGACGAAGATACAGCTCGCACCGAGCGAAGCGATGTTGCGCGCGACGTTGCCTGCGCCGCCAATATGGATCTCGCTGCGCTGGGCCGCGATGACGGGTGTCGGCGCTTCCGGCGAGATCCGCGACACCTCGCCATAGACGAACTCGTCCAGCATGATGTCGCCGATGCAGAGCACCGTGCGGCCGGCGATGGCTTGCGCGAGGGCATCGAAATCGAGAATAGGCGTCGCCATGATCAACAAAGCCTCAGCGGAAACGGTCGGGCCGTTCGAGAAAATCCCCGACATAGGCTTTCACCGCGTCCTCGAGCGTCGTGAAGCCGCCGTTATAACCGGCACGGTGGAGACGATCGACCTTGCTCTCGGTGAAGTACTGGTAGCTGCCGCGAATCTGCTCGGGCATGTCGATGTATTCGATGTTGGGCCTGGCGCCGAGCGCGGCATAGGCAGCTAACATCAGCTCCCGGAAGCTGCGCGCCTTGCCGGTGCCGACATTGAAGAGGCCCGACACTGAGGGCGTCGCCAGCAGCCACAGGATGACGCGCACGACGTCGTCGACATAGATGAAATCGCGCCGCTGGTCGCCGTCGGCGATGCCGTCGCGATGCGACTTGAACAGCTGCACCACGCGGCCCGCCTTGACGTCGTCGAAACGGCGCGCCAGCACGCTCATCATCGCGCCCTTGTGGTATTCGTTGGGGCCGAACACGTTGAAGAATTTCAGGCCGGCCCATTGCGGCGGCAACCCCTCGCCGCGCGCGATGCGCTCGGCGACCGCGAGATCGAACAGATGCTTGCTCCAGCCGTAGAGATTCATCGGCCGCAGCTTTTTCAGCGCAGCCGGCGAGCCATCGTCGTCAAAACCTTCCGCACCATCGCCATAGGTCGCGGCCGATGACGCGTAGATCAGCGGCACAGCACCCGCCGTGCACCAGTCCAACAGACGCATCGAGAAGCGGAAATTGGTCTCGATCACGAGATCGCCGTCGGTCGCGGTGGTCTCGGAAATCGCCCCGAGATGGATCACGGCATCCAGCTTGCGGCCCTTCAGCCAGTCAGCGAGCTCGGCCGGCGGCACGATGTCCACAAGCTGCCGCTTGGCGAGGTTGCGCCACTTGCCGTCGCTGCCGAGGAGATCGCAGACCACGACGTCGCTGCGGCCGGAATCGTTCAGCGCAGCCACGACATTCGATCCGATAAAACCGGCCCCGCCGGTCACCAGCAACATTCCAACCACCCTGCCCGATCTTGTGCGGCCCGATACCTGCCGTAGCGCATCATCCGCCAAAGTGTAAGCATTTTGGGCCGACACTTTTGGACTCGCGCTTTTGCCGGCTTTACCTGTCGGCCCGGAGCGGCTAACCGAACCGCCGTCTGGAGCATTTGCGGTCCAATTGACTAATGAATATTGATTCACACCTTGGGGGGAATGAGGAACGGGACGACACGCGCCCGATTCTGATCGTCCCCTACATGTGGATCGGCGATTTCGTCCGGAATCATACCGTGGTCCGGGTCCTGAAGGAGCGATGGCCGAACCGGCCGGTCGATCTTCTGACCACCACCCTTTGCGCCCCCCTGGTCGACTACATGCCCGGTGTGCGTGCCGGAATCGTCTGGGACCTGCCCCGCAGCCGCCTGGCGCTACGCCGCCAGTTTGGCCTCGCCAAGCTTCTGCGCGAGCGGAACTACGGCACGGCCCTGGTGCTGCCCCGCACCTGGAAGGCCGCCATTGCACCGACCTTGGCCGGCATCCCCGAGCGGGTCGGCTGGGTCGGCGAGTTCAGGTTCGGATTGATCAACCGGTGGCGCTGGGGTGAACGAAAGCTCCCCCGCTTCATCGATGAGAATGCCGCCCTGGCCCAGCCCGACGGCGCGCCGCTGCCGCCGGAATGGCCGGTGCCGCAATTGCGGGTTCCGCCTGAGGAGATCGCCCGCTGGCGCCAGGCCAACGGCCTCAGCGCCGGCGCGGCCGTGGCGCTCGCCCCCGGCTCGGTCGGGGTCTCCAAGCGTTGGACCGGATATCCCGAGGCCGCCCGCCTGCTGGTCGAGCGCGGGCTAGAGGTCTGGGTGGTCGGCGGCCCCGCGGAAAGGGGCCTCGCCCAGGAGATCGTCGCGGCCGGCGGCCCAGGGACCGCTGGCGGCCCGGGGACCGCTGGCGGCCCGGGGGTGCGGGACCTCACCGGCAACGACTTACGCAACGGCGTCCTCGCCATGGCCGCGGCCGGCGTCGCCATCTCCAACGATTCCGGCCTGATGCATATCGCGGCCGCGCTGGGCACGCCCACCATGGGCATTTTTGGCCCGACCAGCCCCTATCTCTGGGCGCCCCTCAACGGTCTTGCCGCCACCGTGGTTCAGAACAAGAGCGTCCTGTCGTGCCAGCCCTGCCAGAGCACGGTCTGCAAGATGAACGACCACCGCTGCATGCGGGATATTGCGGCCGAAGAGGTGGTGGCGATTTCGCAGCAGGTGCTGGGAGAGGCTGCAGCGCGCGCGACGACCTGAGTGGCCCCACGTGCAGGGCGCTTGACCTAACATATGTTGCTTACACCTTCGGGAAGGCTAGGCATCCTCTCGCTTTCCGGGGGATACAGCCGATGGACGAAGACTTCATCAAGGGGCGCGCTCAAGACATCCGCGAACTCGCGACGAAAGCGGACCCGTTCACCAGAAAACGCCTGCTCGATCTTGCTGACACCTATGAGCGCAGGCTTCACTCGGCGCCCCATGCCGCGCCAAGACTCGCAGGTGGACATTCGCAGCCGCAGGTGAAGCGCTAGCCAATGCCCAAGGAGAAGGAGCGCGAGAACCAGCGTGTTTCGTTCGAGCGGCCGCTGCCGGCGCAGATGATGGCGATCGACGGCACCTGGCGTCGGCCCTGCCTGGTCAAGGACGTCTCGGAGGGCGACGCCACGCTCGCGTCGAGACGTCGATTGAGGGTCTGGCGCTGACCGAGTTTTTCCTTCTGCTCTCCTCGACCGGACTTGCCTATCGGCGCTGCCAGCTCGACCGCGTCAACGGCGACGAGCTCGAGGTCAGCTTCCTGCGTCAGAAGGCCCGCAAGAAGTCGAGCCGCGAGACGACGGCTTGATCAAGGTGCGACCATTGGGTTCGCCGAAATTCAGTGACCGCCGGCACCTCCGCGAAATGTCGTTGGGGAGTTTGGGATGATGCCAATCTACACCTGTTTTGCCCGACGCCTCAAGCAAAATTCGTAAAATCCGTATTAATGACCAAGCGCGCCCGGCAAGCCGTTGATTTGGCTGGCACCGGCTACTGTGCATGAGGTTGTTTTCGCGTTTCGGAAACCAGCTCAGAGCAGCGGCCGATAGACCTCGCCGATCCGGGCCGCTTCCGCACCGAGGCTGAACTTCTCGAGAACCCGTGCCCGCCCGCGCTCGCCCATCGCGGTTGCCAGCGCCACATCCCGCATCAGCGGCTCGAGCGCGGCCGCCAGCGCCTCCGCATCACCGGTCGGGATCAGCACACCGCTCACGCCATCTTCAACCACCAGCGTCGCGGCTCCTGCGCGCGCGGCAACCAGCGCGCTGCCTGCGGCCATCGCCTCGATCAGCGTCAGGCCAAAGCCTTCATTGCGCGAGGTGAAGGCGTAGATCGTCAGCCGCTGGTACCAGCGCTGCACCTCGTCGATCGGCAGCTCGCCCGTCATGACGATGCGCGATGGCAGGTTTGCCGCCTCGATGCGCTGCTTCAGATCATTGGCAAACGGTGTCTGCTCGGCCGTGACCTGACCGACGATCACTGCCGTGAAGTCAGGATAGCGCGGCAGCAGCCGGCACATCGCATCGACGAACACGTCGGTGCCCTTCTGCGCCCGCACGCGGCCGAAGCAGCCGATGGCGTAACGGCCCGGCAAGCCGCTTTCCGCGAACGCCGCGGCGCGATCGACCGGAGGCGTGTAGACGTCGGTGTCGACGCCGTGCGGGATCACCGTCGATGGCACCTTCAGAAACGAGGCGGAGATGTCTGATGTCGCGATGATCGCGTCCATCCGGCGGATCAGCCAGCGCGTGATCCAGGTGTGATGGCGCTGCCCCGCCGAGGTGAAGACCAGCTTGAGCGGCCAGCCCAGTGCGCGCAGCGCAACGCCTGCGATCATCTCGTTGTTACGCCGCGCGTGCCAGATCACAGGCCGCTTGCGGCGCCACAGTTTCAGGACATCACCGACGGCGAGCCGCGCAATCCCCTCCGGCGCGTCCGAGCCGAACCAGCCAGCGCGATAGAGCTTTGCCAGAAGCGGCGCCACCATCCGGTTGGTCGCGGTGACCCCGGAATAGCGCCTGTGCAGATTTGGCACGATCACGTCGAGATCGTCAGGGGAATTCGCCACGTCACGCTCCGTTGGTGGGTCCCCTATACGCAACATTAAGCATAGTGACCAGTTCAGGGCTGCCGAAACCCCCTCTTCACCGCGCAAACGTTAACTTGGCGCGCTGATCGAGGACGGGTGAGATCATGACTGTGCTAGTCACCGGCGGTGCCGGCTATATCGGAAGTCACACGGTTCTGGCGCTGGCGGAAGCCGGCGAGGACGTCGTCGTGATCGACGATCTCTCCACCGGTTTCTCCGCCTATCTGCCCGAGGGCGTGCCGCTGTTCATCGGCGATGCGGGCGATGAGAATTTGCTCGAGGGCGTGATCGCCCAGCACGACATCGAGAGCATCATTCATTTCGCCGGCTCGGTGGTCGTGCCGGATTCGATGCGCGATCCGCTCGGCTACTACCGCAACAACTTCACCACCACGCGCAATCTGCTCAACGTCGCAGTCAAGCGCGGCATCAGTCGGTTCATCTTCTCCTCGACGGCCGCCGTCTACGGCAATCCGGATCAGGTGCCCGTGCCCGAGCACGCGCCGACGCGGCCGCTGTCGCCTTACGGCTCGTCGAAGCTGATGACCGAGATCATGCTGCACGACGTCGCCGCCGCCTACGGCATGCAGTACGTGACCTTGCGCTATTTCAACGTCGCCGGCGCCGATCCGAAGGCGCGCATTGGCCTTGCCACCGTCGGCGCCACGCATCTGCTCAAGATCGCGGTCGAGGCCGCGACCGGCCAGCGCGCCAAGATCGACGTGTTCGGCACCGACTATCCGACCCCGGACGGCAGCTGCATTCGCGACTTCATCCACGTCACCGACCTGTCGCAGGCGCATCACTCTGCGCTGGCCTATTTGCGCAACGGGGGCGCCTCGACGACGCTGAATTGCGGCTATGGCCGCGGCTATTCGGTGCTGGAGACCATCGACGCCGTGCGCCGGGTGTCGGGCCGCAGCTTCGCCGTGCAATACGCCCCGCGCCGGCCCGGCGATATCATGACTATGGTCGCCGACACCGGCCGTATCCGCGGCCTGCTCGACTGGAGGCCGCAATACGAAGACCTCGAGACCATCGCGGCCCACGCGCTGGCCTGGGAGGACAAGCTGTTCCGGGAGCGCCACGGCGAGCTCCGCCACGCCGTCTCGGCCTAAAATCACATCCTGTGCAAGCCCTTAATTGGGCTTGAAAAGCGGAGCTTTAGCGGGCACAGAGGCCATTCGATCCCTGACGCGCAGGCAGGCTTTTCCCAGCGCCGTCAATGGACACCGGATGGCCCAGTTTCCAAAGAAAATCACCGACGATCCCTATGCGGCGATGGTCCTCATTCGCCGCCTGGTCATGGAACAGGGGGTCGTCTACTGGCGGCGCTACCTCGTTGCCTTCACGCTGATGGCGGCTGCCGCGGGTGCGACCGCAGGCGCGACCTATGTGCTCGGACAGGTCATCAACCAGGCCTATGTCGACAAGAACATCCCGGGCATCGCGATGTTCTCCGCCATCACGGTGATCCTGCTGTTCATCAAGGGCGTGGCGACCTACGGCCACATGGTGATCCTGACCAAGATCAGCAATGCCATCCTCGCCACCAACCAGCGCCAGCTGTTCGCAAAGCTGATGCGCGAGAGCATCGGCTTCTTCTCCGAACGGCATTCGTCCGAATTCCTGGCGCGGCTCACGGCCGGCGCCAAATCGATTACCGACGTGCTCAACATGCTGGTCAACGCCATCGGGCGCGACCTCTTGATGCTGCTCGCCATGATCGGCGTGATGGTATGGCAGGACCCGCTGATGTCGTTGATCGGCCTCGTCGCGGTGCCGCCGGCGATGCTGGTGCTGCGCAAGCTGGTCAAGCGCATCAAGGGCCTCGCCTTCAACCAGTTCACCGGCACCGCCGACATCATGGAGACGATGCAGGAGTCGCTGCAAGGCATCCGCACCGTCAAGGCGTTTACGCTCGAAGACGCGATGCAGAAGCGCATCGACGAGAACATCGCGATCGTCGAGCGCAACGCCAACAAGATGGCCCGCGTCGCCAACCGCTCCAATCCGCTGATGGAGATGCTCGGTGGCTTCGCCGTCGCCGGCTGCCTGCTGTACGGCGGCTACAGCGTGGTCGCGCTCAACGCCACGCCAGGCGCGTTCTTCTCGTTCATGACCGCGTTCCTGATGGCGACCGAGCCGGCCAAGCGGCTGGCGCGGCTGAACATCGACCTCAACAGCCAGCTCGTCGGCGCGCGCATGTTGCTCGAGGTCGTCGACAGCCCGGCGAGCGAGCATTCCGACGACGACAAGCCGGCGCTGAAGCTCACCGACGCGCGGATCGAGCTGCGCGACGTCAGCTTCTCCTATCGCTCGGGCGAGACCGTGCTCAACCGCATGAGCTTCACGGCCGAGCCCGGCAAGGTCACCGCGCTGGTCGGGCCGTCCGGCGGCGGCAAGTCGACCGTGCTGGCGCTGCTCCTGCGCTTCTACGAGGTAACGCAAGGCGACATCTTGATCGACGGCCAGTCGATCGGCGCGGTCTCGCGCAAATCGCTGCGGGCCCAGACCGCCTATGTCGGCCAGGATGTCTATCTGTTCCGCGACACCATCCGCAACAACATCGCCTTCGGCAAGCCGGGCGCAAGCGAGGACGAGATCATCGAGGCCGCGAAAGCCGCTTGCGCGCATGATTTCATCACGAGCTTCCCGCTCGGCTATGATACGCCGGTCGGCGAGCACGGCACCCAGCTCTCCGGCGGCCAACGCCAGCGCATTGCGGTGGCGCGCGCGCTGATTAAGAATGCGCCGATCATTCTGCTCGATGAAGCAACCGCCGCGCTGGATTCCGAGTCCGAGCGCCAGGTGCAGGAGGCGATCGAGCATCTTTGTCAGAACCGCACCACCATCGTAATCGCGCATCGCCTGCACACCATCATGCACGCAGACAGCATCCTGGTGGTCGAGGGCGGCGAGATCGTCGAGCAAGGCCGGCATGACGAGTTGCTGCGCCGCTCCGGGCGCTACGCCTCGTTCTTCCGCCTGCAACATCACGACGCCGGCGCTCTGGCGCCGATCAGCGCCACCGCCTAGAGTTCCCTCCACCTCAAGAGCAGCGAGACCGCCTCATGAACGCCGCCTCCTACGTGATCCCGCTTCCGCCCCAGGCTTCGCTTCCCGTAGTCGGCGAGAGCGGCCGTTATCCGGTGCGTCGCATCTGGTGCGTCGGCCGCAACTATCTCGAACACATCCGTGAGATGGGCAATGACGAGCGCGCGCCGCCGTTCTTCTTCGCCAAACACGCCGACATGCTGGTGCCCGATGGCGCCACCATCCCCTATCCGCCGCTGACCAAGGATCTGCATCACGAGGTCGAGCTCGTGGTCGCGATGAAGAGCGGCGGACTGAACATCGCCGCCGACAAGGCGCTCGACCATGTCTACGGCTACGCCGTCGGCATCGACCTGACGCGCCGCGATCTCCAGATCGCCTCGCGCAAGAAGGAGCGCCCGTGGGAGATCGGAAAGTCGTTCGATGGTTCGGCGCCCTGCTCCGCGGTGCAGCCGGCGTCGAAGATCGGCCATCCCTCCAAGGGCAAGATCTGGCTCACCGTCAATGGCAAGGAAGCGCAGAAGGGCGACCTCACCGAGCTGATCTGGAACGTGCCGGAGATCATCTGGCAGCTCTCGCAGCAGGTGAAGCTCGCCGCCGGCGACATCATCATGACGGGCACGCCGGCCGGCGTGTCGCAGCTCCAGCCCGGCGACAAGCTCGAATGCGGCGTCGACGGCGTCGGCACGCTGAAGGTCTCGATCGGCCAGCCGGAGTAAGCCTCCAATAGCCCGAAATCAAAAAGGCCCCGGACCAGTCCGGGGCCTTTTCTGTTTCGACGTCTACCAGGCCTTCACCGGCCGATTGGCGTGGCTTGCCTGCGGCACACCGCGATTGAGCGACATGTGCGAATGTACGCACAGCCACCCATCGCCATTCTTTGAAAACACCATGGTGGCTCGGCCCGGCCGCACAAACGCGCTGCCATCGGGATGATAGCCCGTGCTCGTCCATGGCGCGATCACGGTCACCATCTCGCCATCGCGTGACGCCAGTATAGCGGTCTGATCGAGAACGAAACGGAAGCCGGTCGTCCTGGGCCAGACGTTATTCCATTGCGTCGTGACCCATTGGTCGAGGCCCGGGATGACATCGTTGTGCGTGCCGAAGGCAAGCACGTCAGGATGAAAGAGCGGCCGCGCCGAGGCGTAGTCGACCTCGCGGACATAGCCGGCGAATGTTTCCAGCCAGCCCTGGAAGAACTCCACGACATCGGCGCTCGCCGTCGGCAAGGGCTCCACGGCCATTCAACGCAACGCCGAAAACACGATGAGTCCGAGCACCAACGCTGTCAGCGAATATTTCAGCGTGTAGTAGACGTTCCGGTTCCACTCCTTGACCTTGCGGCTGCCGAGATGGATCTCGTAGAGCTTGCCGAACACCTTGTTGAGCGCGCCGACATGCTCGCCATCGACGTTCTGGGTCGCCGACGCCTTGACGATGTGATGGCTGACCCAGCGGTTGATCGCGGTCATGAAGCCGTACTTCATCGGGCGCTCGACGTCGCAGAACAGGATGATGCGATTGACGTCGGTCGCATTCTCGGCGCTATGGATGAAGGTTTCGTCGAACATGAAGGCTTCGCCGTCACGCCAGACACATTCGACGCCATCGACGAGGATACGGCACTTGTTCGAGTTCGGCGTGACGAGGCCGAGATGGTAGCGGAGCGAGCCCGCGAAGGGATCGCGGTGGGCACCGAGCTTGCCGCCCGGCGGCAGCATCGCGAACATCGCACCGTGCACGCTCGGGATCGACTTAAGCAGCTCCACCGTCTTCGGACACAGCGCGTTCGCCGAAGGCAGGAAGTCGTCGTACCATTTCAGGTAAAACCGCTTCCAACCGCTCTTGAAGAACGAATAGAAGCCCCAGTCATTGTTCTTGGCAGCGGCGCGGATGAAGCCCTCGTCGAACAGGCGCACCGCCTCGTCGCGGATGGTCTCCCAGTTCTCGCTGAGCGGCTTCAGCTCCGGAAACTGCTCGACCGAGATCACCGGATTGTTCGGCACCGCCGAGCCCGCATACATCAGCACATTGTAGGGCGCGAGATAGGTCGAGTGATCGCCGAGCTGGCGCGCAAAGCGCAGCCGCTGTTTGCCGCGGAAGTGAACGTAAATCGTCGATGCCACAAGCACGTACAGAATGACAAGTTGCGGCGCAAAAAGCTGTTTCAGCATTTCCCCAATCCCGAGTGACCCAGCCGGGGTGTCGTGTAACCCGCGGGGCCCCCAGCGGCAAGATACTCACCGGGGGTTGCGGTCACGCTCGGGAGAGGTTCGGGATGAAACCGGGGCGAAAACGGACCGAAACGAGCCGAATCACGCCCGGGACAGCGCCTGCAGACCTTTGAAAGTCAGGCGCTTGGGATCGGTGACGCCGGCAAGATAGAGCCGGCGGATGAATGCAATGACGGCGTCGCGGTCACAATCGGTCAGCGCCACAACGGCGTCGACCGCGATCTTCTGGGCTTCCATTGGGCTCACCTCGGCCTTGCGAGTAACCCCGGCCGAGACAGGCTAGGACCCATCCGTTAAATCGGCGTTAACCGTTCGGGAACCATCGCCGATTCAGCCGGGCGGCCGTATACGCAAAACAACGCATTGGCAGTCGCGGCGTGGCCGCGATCTCTAGCGCGCACCGAGACTCTTCTTGAGCAGTGCAAACTGCTTCCTGAGCCGGGGGACTGCGAAGTCGGTGAAAGCCCGCACCTTCGGCACCGAGAGGCGACCCTGCGGACAGATCAGGTGAACCGGCATCTCGGGGTCCTCGTCGCCAGCAAGCACGATCTCAAGCTCGCCGCGCGCGACCTGCTCGGCGACCTGATAGGAGTACATCCGCGCCACGCCGCGCCCGGCGACGGCGGAAGCCACGGCGGCATAGGTGCTGCTGACGGTGAGACGCGGAGTGAACCGGACCGTGCGGGCTGCTGACGAGTTTTTCAGGGGCTTGAAGGTCCATGAATTGGGAAGATGGGCCATCGCCACGATCTGATGCTTGGTAAGGTCGCCGGGTTCTTCGATCCGCGGATGTTGCATGAGATAGCGCGGAGCTGCCACGACGACACGGCGGACCTCGCCGATCCGCGTCGCCACCATCGCCGAGTCCGCGAGCGGACCGATCCGAAGCGCGACATCCACGCCTTCGTCGATGAGATTGACCGCGCGGTCGAACAGCAGGAGCTTCGCCGACACGGTCGGATAGGCGTCCAGAAACGCATCCAGGATCGGTCGCAGCACCATCTCGCCTGAAACCACCGGAGCGGTGATCGTCAGCAGGCCGCGCGGCGCGGTGCGCGGGCCAGCTGCGATGTCGTCGGCTTCTTCCAGCTCGACCAGCACGCGGCGGCAGACCGCGACATAGCGCTCGCCCTCCTCGCTCAGCTTGATTGATCGCGTGGTCCGATGCAGCAGCTCGGCTCCGACCCGCTCTTCCAGAAAGGCGATGGCGCGGCTGACCGCCGCCGGCGAACGACCGAGCTTTCGCCCCGCGGCGGCAAGGCTGCCCTCATCCACCGCAAGGACGAACACCTTCATTGCATCCAGACGATCCATGCTTTCCCGCGGTCCTCCTGAAATCCCCGGCAAGCTAGGCGTTTGCCCCAACCCCGACAACTGCCGCGAGGCGCCGGCGCGGCATTCGTACGCGCCGCGAAAGAGTGTCTGCCGGACAGCGCGTATTCGCAGCCGGGCCGAGGCGGCGTACCTCGACGGGCAAGCCAGCCAGTGCTGGCACGGATCAACAACAGGAGCCCGTCATGGGTATCGAGCAGAAGGTTGCCATCATCACCGGTGCATCGCAGGGCATCGGCGCCGCCCTGGTCCAGGGTTTTCGCGATCGCAATTATCGCGTGGTCGCCACGGCGAGGTCGATCAAGCCGTCAGGCGACGACGATATCCTCGCCGTCGCCGGCGACATCGCCGACCGCAAGACGGCCGAGCGCGTCGTTGCGCAGGCCCTCGCGCGCTTCGGGCGCGTCGACACGCTTGTCAACAACGCCGGCATCTTCGTCGCCAAGCCCTTCACGCAATACACGGCCGAGGACTACGCGGCCGTGATGGGCACCAACGTCGCCGGCTTCTTCAACATCACACAGCTTGCGATCGCCGAGATGGAGAAGCAGGGATCGGGCCATGTCGTCCAAATCACAACCACGCTCGTCGATCATGCCAATTCGAACGTGCCCTCAGTGCTGGCCTCGCTCAGCAAGGGGGGGCTGAACGCCGCGACCAGGTCGCTCGCGATCGAATACGCCAGGCGCGGCATCCGTGTGAACGCGGTGGCGCCGGGGATCATCAAGTCGCCGATGCACCCGATTTCGACGCACGCCCAATACGGCGCGATGCACCCGGTCGGCCACATGGGCGAGATGTCCGACATCGTTGATGCCGTGCTCTATCTGGAGGGTGCGTCCTTCGTCACCGGCGAGATCCTGCATGTCGACGGCGGCCAGATCGCCGGCCATTGAGCCCGCCCACGAGGATGACAATGACCGAACTCAATGCAAATCCTGGACGCCACGCCCGGCCGCATCAGCGGCCGAACGCGGCGTCAGAGCCGACCTGGCGATATGCCGTCGCCGGCCTCTCCGCATCGCTGGTCGGGCTTGGCCTTGCCCGCTTCTCCTACACGCCGCTGATCCCGGCGCTGATCGCAGCAAAGTGGTTCAGCGCTTCCGAGGTGGTCTATCTGGGCGCTGCGAACCTTGCCGGCTACCTCGCCGGCGCGCTCGCAGCGCGAGCAGTCGCCGCCCGCATCGGCGCGGTCGGCGCGCTGCGGGCGATGATGCTGCTTGCAACCCTCTCCTTCTTTGCCAGCTCTGCGCCGGTGTCTTTCATCTGGTTCTTCGCCTGGCGCTTCGTGTCAGGTCTCACCGGCGGGATCATCATGGTGCTGGCTGCTTCCGTTATTCTTCCGCGCACCTCGCCCGGCCGGCGCGGCATCGTCGGCGGCGTGATCTTTGCCGGCGTCGGCCTCGGCGTTGCCGCATCGGGCACGCTGGTGCCGCTGCTCCTGCAACAAGGCTTGCAGCAGAGCTGGTATGGGCTTGGCGCGCTCTCGGCCGTGCTCACTGCGACGAGTTGGTGGAGCTGGCCTTGCGAGGGCAATTCCGATGTCGCACCCTTGCACCAGGCGAAGCAGCATCACGCCTCGCCTGCCGCCCGTAAACTGCTGATCCAGTACGGCCTCAATGCCGTGGCGCTGGTCCCGCACATGGTCTTCATGGTGGACTTCGTCGCGCGGGGCCTCGGCCAAGGCATCGCAGCGGGATCGCACTATTGGGTGCTGTACGGCCTCGGCGCGATCGTCGGCCCGCTCGTCACCGGCCATCTCGGCGACCGCTCCGGATTCGGACCGGCCTTACGCGCTGCGTTCCTGATTGAAGCGGCGGCCGTACTGCTTCCGACCATCAGCACCGCACCGGTTTCGTTGATCGTATCGAGTGTGGTGATCGGGGGCTTCACGCCGGGCATCGTGCCGCTGGTGCTCGGCCGCATCCATGAGCTCGTCCCGCACTCCGGCGAGCAGCAGCGCTCGACGTGGAGCCACGCCACCACCAGCTTTGCGCTGTTCCAGGCGGCCGCAGCTTACGGCTTCTCCTGGATCTATGCGCAGACCGGCGGCGACTATCTCGTCCTGTTCGCTCTCGGCGGTGGCGCCGTGGTGCTGGCGCTCGCGATCGATTTCGGGCTCGCCCTGGTCGTCCCGCGCAGATCCTGAGCGCGATGATGGCAGGCGAGCGGCACTACCTGGCGCTGGGCTTGGTCATCCTTTGAGCAGCTGACCTCAGCAACTCGGTTTGCTCGAGGACCAACTCACATTGTTTTCGTGCATGCGTGGCCGACAGCTCCACCAGCTCCGCCAGCGTTTTTGCACGGCCCAGCTCCTGCGCATACTCCAGGGTCGCGCCCGCATTGACTTTCATCAGTTCGAGCACGACGGCGCGCCACTCAGCTGCCGTTCCAATCGCGTCGATGATCTCGCTTCCCACGATGGCCGTTCCATTGGCCTCCGATGTCACACCGACCAGCCGTGACTTTGCGAGGTCATTGGCGTAGTTGAACGTAGCGCTCATGCCGTCCAAGGTGCGGGCTTGATACGCCTTGGCCATATCGACAATGAGATCAGTGGTGGTACTGCCCGGAGGTTGAGGACTTGCAAGGGCGACGCCGGCTTTTCCTTGTACCGGAACGGTCATCGGAGCAGGCTCTTCTTGCACGATCTGCGGCGCATCTTGGGCGACGGCGACCGAGCCCGGCGGCATGGCCAGACCCTCATCGACCGCACGGCTCACTTCCGCCGCCAATTCCAGCAGCGAGCGACGCCCGGCGCGTGCAACTTCAGCAGGCCGCTTTGAGCGTGCCTTTCCCATGATCATCCAACTCTTCCAAGTGCCCCGCGATCCAACCCCACAAACTGCCAATTTCGTCCGAAGCTTTGCCCGCGGGTGCGAACTCAGTGACGCCTAACCCCGCTCCGAGCGCATCCTGGTGATCGTTACGTTGCGCAATAAATGGGAGCGCAAGCGCACCGATCGAGCTCAGCGATGTGGCAGCTTCGCTCAGCCGGCAGCCCCGCGTCGGCGTCTGATTGAGGATGAAGGCAAAGCGGCGGTTGAGCCTGCGAATGGCGATCAACGTAGGGATTGCGGCTTCGATATCGGCCGGGCTCGGGCGCGCCGGGATGAGGCAGAGATCGGCGCAGGCGATGACGCGCATCGCCAGGCTGTTGGTCGTCGCAGCTGTGTCGATGATGGCGAGCCAGACCCCTTCGGCGCTCAGGCCCGCGATCAACGGTTCGATCTCGGCAGGATCGGTAACGCGCTCGACGCAAGGATAGGGATTCTCGCGGCGCTCTTTCCATTTCGAGATCGTACCTTGCGCGTCCGCCTCAATAAGAGCGACGCGCTCGGCGCGCTGCATTGCTGCCACCGCCAGTCCAACGGACAGCGTACTCTTGCCGCTTCCGCCTTTTTGCGTGACCAGGGCAAGGACGTGCATGTCCTGCGCTCCCTAAGGACGGCAACGACGTGGAACTCGGGTGCTGTCGGAAACGAACCTGTTGCAGCGCAAGATACTACCACAAGTTCGCGATTCGTCTCAAGCGAACGCGAGACCATCCCGCTATCCTGCGTGGCGCGATCAGGAATACCGCATCACGCCGTCGTCGATTTTGCCGAAGCGCAAGGAAACGATGTCGAGCGCATAGTTCTGATACAGCCGCCACGGTCGCTTCGAGCCCTGCTTTGGCATTTTTGCGACAGAGCGCTGCACATAGCCCGAGGTAAAATCCAGCGACGGCTGTGCGGTGATATCAGGATCGTCATTGTGCGGCATGGCTTGCCGGAAATTGTGCCGGTCCATGTAGTTGATGAGCCGGCAGACATATTCACAAGTGAGATCGCATTTCAGCGTCCAGGACGCATTGGTGTAGCCGAAGGCCGACGCCATGTTGGGCACGTCTGCATACATCATGCCCTTGTAGGTGAGAGTTTTGGCAAAATCGACGGGACGGCCATCGACGCTGACCTCGAGGCCCCCGACGACCTGGAGCACCAGGCCCGTCGCGGTCACGATGATGTCGGCGGCAAGCTCGCTGCCGTCCTTGAGGCGGATGCCATCGTGCGTAAAGCTGTCGATCTCGTTGGTGACCACGGCGGCGCGCTTCTCGCGGATCGCCTTGAAAAGATCGCCGTCCGGCACGAGGCAGAGCCGCTGGTCCCAGGGATTGTAGCGCGGCGTGAAATGGGTTGCGATGTCGTAATCCGGCCCGAGCGCGGCTCTCACGCCCGTCAGGATCAAGTCCTTCACCTTCGCCGGCTTGCGCCGGCTGAGCTGGAAGAAGAACATCCCCCACATCACGTTGCGCCAGCGGATCAAATGATAGGCCAGCCGCGCCGGCAAGTTGCGGCGCAGTTTGTTGGCGAGGGGATCCTGCGCCGGACGCGACACCACATAGGTCGGCGAGCGCTGCAGCATGGTGACCTGCGCCGCCGTCTTGGCAAGCTCCGGCACCAGCGTCACCGCGGTCGCGCCGGAGCCGATCACGACGACGCGCTTGCCGGCGTAGTCGATATCCTCGGTCCATTTCTGCGGATGCACGATCCGGCCGGCGAAGTCAGCAGCGCCCGCGAATTCTGGCGTGTAGCCCGCTTCGTATTTGTAGTAGCCCGCGCACAGAAACAGGAAATTGCAGGTGAAGCGCACGAGCTCCGTCGCGCCCTCGCCCGCCGCGCGCTCGGCCTCGATGGTCCAGCGCGCGTCACTGGTCGACCACGCCGCGCGCTTGACGCGATGATGGAAGCGGATGTGCTTGTCGATACCGTTCTCTATCGCGGTCTCGCGCACATAGTTCAGGATCTGCGGCCCGTCGGCGATCGCCTTCGGATCGGTCCACGGCTTGAAGGAATAGCCGAGCGTGAACATGTCGCTGTCGGAGCGGATGCCGGGATAGCGGAACAGGTCCCAGGTGCCGCCGATGCAGTCGCGCCCCTCCAGAATGACGTAGCTCTTGCCCGGGCACTTGCTCTGAAGATGATAGCCTGCGCCAATGCCTGATAGCCCGGCACCGACGATCAGCACGTCGAAATGTTCTTGTTGCATGGTTTCCTCCGCCGCGCGAGGATTGTCCGCCCGACGCTGCTGGGCGTCAATCGGCAATCAGGGCGTGCGGAAGCCCACCAAACGGGTGAATTCCACGGGCCGAAACAACAAAGCCCCGGATCGCTCCGGGGCTTCGCGTTGTTGATCGACAGGCCTGCCGCTCAGTAGCGGTAGTGATCGCTCTTGTACGGGCCTTCCGGCTTGACGCCGATATAGTCGGCCTGGTCCTTGCGCAGCTCGGTGAGCTTGACGCCGATCTTGGCGAGGTGGAGACGCGCGACCTTCTCGTCGAGCGTCTTCGGCAGCACGTAGACTTCCTTCTTGTACTTGCCGTCCTTGTTGTTGGCGAACAGCTCGATCTGCGCCAGCGTCTGGTTGGTGAAGGACGCCGACATCACGAACGAAGGATGGCCCATCGCGTTGCCGAGGTTCACGAGGCGACCTTCCGACAGCAGGATGATGCGGTGCTTGTCGGGGAATTCGATCTCGTCGACTTGCGGCTTGATGTTGGTCCACTTCAGATTGCGCAGACCAGCGATCTGGATCTCGTTGTCGAAGTGACCGATGTTGCAGACGATGGCGCGATCCTTCATCGCGCGCATGTGGTCGATAGTGATGATGTCCTTGTTGCCGGTCGCGGTGACGAAGATGTCGGCGCGGGGCGCGGCGTCTTCCATGGTCGTGACCTCGTAGCCTTCCATCGCGGCCTGCAGCGCGCAGATCGGATCGACTTCGGACACCATCACGCGGCACCCGGCCTGGCGCAGAGAGGCCGCCGAGCCCTTGCCGACGTCGCCGAAGCCCGCGACCATCGCGACCTTGCCCGACATCATCACGTCAGTGCCGCGGCGGATGCCGTCGACCAGCGATTCACGGCAGCCATAGAGGTTGTCGAACTTCGACTTGGTGACGCTGTCGTTGACGTTGATGGCGGGCCACAGCAGCGTGCCGGCCTTCTGCATGTCGTAGAGACGATGCACGCCCGTGGTGGTCTCTTCCGAAACGCCCTTGATGCTCTCGGCGATTGCGGCGAAGTAGCCCTTCGGCTTCTCCTTCAGCTGCTTCTTCAGAAGCGCGAAAAAGACTTCCTCTTCTTCCGAGCCCGGCTTGTCCAGGAACGCGGTGTCGCCCTTCTCGGCGCGCAGACCCAGATGGACGTACATGGTGGCGTCACCGCCGTCATCAAGGATCATGTTCGGATGACCGCCGCCGTGCCAGTCGAACAGTTTGGCGGTGTAGTCCCAGTATTCCTTGAGCGTCTCGCCCTTGACGGCGAAGACGGGAATGCCGGCGGCCGCGATCGCCGCGGCGGCATGGTCCTGCGTCGAATAGATGTTGCAGGAGACCCAGCGGATGTCGGCGCCGAGCGCTGCCAGCGTCTCGATCAGCACGCCGGTCTGGATCGTCATGTGCAGGGAGCCGGCGATGCGCGCGCCCTTCAAAGGCTGTTTGGGGCCGAACTCCTCGCGGGTGGCCATCAGGCCGGGCATCTCGGTCTCGGCGAGCGAGAGCTCCTTGCGGCCGAACTCGGCGAGCGAAATGTCCTTGACGATGTAATCGGTGAAGCCGGGCTTCGCGTTCATTGGGGGTTCCTGTCTGTTTGGCTCGTCATTCCGGGTTCGCCGCTGTTGCGGCGCCCCGGAACGACGCAAAAGAACTAGAGCGCGCGCTTCAGCTGCTCGACGAGGTCGGTCTTCTCCCAGGAGAAGCCGCCCTCGTTGTCGGGCGTGCGGCCAAAATGGCCGTAGGCCGAGGTGCGCGCGTAGATCGGGCGATTGAGGTCGAGATGGCTGCGGATGCCGCGCGGGGTCAGGTCCATCGCCTTGGCGGCGGCCTTCTCGAGCTGATCCTCCGACACCTTACCGGTGCCGTGGGTGTCGATGTAGATCGACAGCGGGCGCGCCACGCCGATGGCGTAGGCGAGCTGCAGCGTGCAGCGATCGGCAAGACCGGCGGCGACGATGTTCTTGGCGACGTAGCGCGCAGCGTAAGCGGCCGAACGATCGACCTTGGTCGGATCCTTGCCGGAGAACGCGCCGCCGCCGTGCGGGGCGGCGCCGCCATAGGTGTCGACGATGATCTTGCGGCCGGTCAGGCCGGAATCGCCATCGGGACCGCCGATGTAGAACTTGCCGGTCGGGTTGATGTGCCAGATGGTCTTCGGCGTGATCCAGTCCTTCGGCAGGGCTTCGCGCACATAGGGCTCGACGATCTCGCGGACCTGGTTCGAGGTGAGGTCCGGAACCAGGTGCTGGTGCGAGACCACGATCTCGCGCACGCCGACCGGCTTGCCGTTCTCGTACTGCACGGTGACCTGGCTCTTGGAGTCGGGGCCGAGCACCTTCTCCTTGCCGGAGTGGCGGGCTTCCGAGATCAGGCGGAGGATCTTGTGGGCATAGAAGATCGGCGCCGGCATCAGATCGGGCGTCTCGTTGGTGGCGTAACCGAACATGATGCCCTGGTCGCCCGCCCCCTCTTCCTTGACCTCGCCCGGCTGCAGCGCATCGACGCCCTGCGCGATGTCGGCCGACTGCGGGTGCAGCAGGATCTCGATGTCGCAGGTCTTCCAGTGGAAGCCTTCCTGCTCGTAGCCGATGTCCTTGATCGCGCCGCGCACGACGCTCTCGATCTGCTCGTTGGTCACGGACTTCGGACCGCGAGTCTCACCGGCAATCACCACCTTGTTGGTGGTCGCCAGCGTCTCGCAGGCGGCACGGATCTGCCAGGGATCGATGCCGGCTTTCGGCCCTTCGCGGTAGAACAGGTCGACGATTTCATCCGAGATCCGGTCACAAACCTTGTCCGGATGGCCTTCGGACACGGACTCGCTGGTGAAGAGATAGGACGCGCGCATCAAGAAACCCCTTGTTCCACCGCTACCGGCGGACGTTTGCGATGTTTACAGTTGGATTATGTCAATCACGCCGGCGCGAGATGACGTAGGATTCGTCAAGAAACCAGAGCCCGTTGTACTTCCGCAGCACATCTCTGGCGGCATCCAGAGTGCGGCCGTTTTGAGTCATATCTGTCAACCGGTCGTCCTCAATCTGAGCGACATACACCGCCGCATTCCACGCTGCAAAGGCCGTCGAGGTCCCGATGGTACCCGTCACCTCGTTGGGCAGCGCTTCCATATCATACCTGAAGATCGAACGGTTGTCCGCGTAAGCATTAAAATTTAGGTCGCGGCCCAACGATCCGAGTTCATACTTAACGGCGCGCAATAGCTCATGACGGCTCACCGAGAAAGGGTTTTCTCCGGGCCAGATGGCCTGGATCATTTCCATGCCGGGATCGTGGCCATGAGAGTGGATTCCGATCAGGCGGCCGCCCGGCCGCAACGCCCGCGCCAGCGGTGCAATGATCCGCTTGGCCCGAAAATTGACCGAGGACAGGGCCCGGTATGGCTGGGATGCGATCACGAGGTCGAAATTGGCCTCGGTCTGCCCGGGCCGCGGAATGGTCGAATCGAGCAGGAATCGATGGTCGTCGCGGTAGAGCACGAGCACGACCGGCCGCTCGTAAAGCGGCATTGCCGTACGCGGGCTGATCGCGGCCCGCCAATTCTGCTCCAGGAACGGCCGTAGCTCGGCGATCTGCTGCTCGAACTCGCCCGACGAGGCCCCCCTCAGCGGGACCTCGTGCCAGACGGTGGCCGCAGCCGCAGCAGGCGAGGCCGGCGTCAGCCAGGGCGCCTCCGAATAGAACATGTTGGTGAAGACGAAAACCGACGCAGGATGCTCAAAAATGCGGTCCGGCACCTTCTCCAGCGTCAGCCGCAGATCCTCGAGACTAAGCTCCTTGCCGGCAACATAGAACGGCATATGCGGGTAGCGCTGATGCGTGGCGCGCAGCACGCGCGCCAGCACCGTGCCGTCGCCGACACCGGCATCGAAAATGCGCAGCGCCGGCGGGCGCGGATGGATGGTGGACAGCTCCAGCGCCACCCGGTCGGCGATCACCCGCTTTTCGCTGCAGGTGTGGACGAACAGCAGATATTTCTGCCGGTTCTCGAAGAAGCGGAAATTGCCGCGCGGATCGCGCTTCTCCGGGGGGACCTGGAGCCCCCGCGGCGGCGGCAGGCCACCGGTCGTCGATGCCGCGATATAGGCCTGAATCCGCTCCAGCGTGTCGATGGTGATGCGCTTGCCCTCGCGCAGGCGCTGCACGAGCTTCCCATCGTTCACCGCCCGCCGGCCAAACGTCGATTCCGCCATGTCAGCCTTGCGGCAGAACTCGGTGATTTGGCTCAGGATTTCGTCGTTCTTCATCGATGGGCAAGCGGTGGGCAGAAAAGTTGGGACCAACCTCGTAGCAAATTCTGCCCACCGAGGGAATACCGCTGCCTGCGTTACCCCACAGCCGATGACATGCGCGTGAACCCCGACCTGCTGCCCGACAACAAACAAGGACGTCTCCTCGAGGAAACACCCCATGAGCCGCCTGCCCGTCGTGCTCGCTTTGCTCGCCGCGACCCTTTGCTCGGCGCCCTGCTCCGCCCAGTCGCGCAGCCAGCTGGGGCCGCTCTGCACCACCGAGACCACGCCGGCAGACCAGATGGTCGACGCCTGCACCAAGATCATCGCGCTGAAGGTTTTCAAGGGCGGGCAGCTCGCGACCGTCTATTTCTGGCGCGCGGTGGGCTGGAACAAGAAAGGCGACTACGCCAAGGTCATTGCCGACACCACCGAGGCTATCCGGCTGCAGCCGAGCCAGGTGGTCTACAATCTCAGGGGCTCGGCCTATTTCGACAAGGGCGACTACGACATCGCGATCGCCGATTTCGATGATGCGCTAAGGCTCGGTCCGCCAAGTGGCATCATCTTCCACAACCGCGGCAATGCCTGGCGCGGCAAGGGCGACTACGCCAAGGCGATCGCCGACTACGACATGGCGATCAAGGCGGATCCCAGGTCGGCGTTCTCATTCCAGAATCGCGGCATCTCCAAGGAGGCGCTCGGCGATTTGGACGGCGCGCTCGCCGACCTCAATCAGGCGATCCGGATCGACCCGACGCTGCCGCAGCCGCTGATCCAGCGCACCGCGATCTGGCGCGCCAGGGGCGATCTCGATCGCGCGATCGCCGATGGCACCGAGGCGATCCGGCTGGCCAAGGACAAGCCCCCAGCCAACATCATGACGCCGCCGAACAGCGTGCTGATCTCCGGCTATACCCATCGCGCGCTCGCCTATGAGGCCAAGGGCGACTACGCGCATGCCCGCGAGGACTACAACGCGTCATTGGCGATCACGGCTTCCGACGCCGGCAGCAAGGCGGTCCAGGCGACCGCAAAGGTGCGGCTGTCGCTGGTTACCGACGCAGCCGCGCCGATGCCGCGCGATGCACCACCGCCGGCGACGCAACCGGCAGCAGCCCCTGCCTCGCAGCAGACGGGCGCGGCACCGGCGCTTTCTCCTGCGCCCTCGCCTGCACCGGCCGTTCGCGGCAGCCGCATGGCGCTCGTCATCGGCAACGGCGCCTATGCCCATGTGAAGGCGTTGCCCAATCCGCCCAACGATGCGCGCGCGGTCGCAAAGAGCCTGCGCGACATCGGCTTCACGGTGTCGGACGGCGTCGACCTCGACCGCGCAGCGATGCAGAAGATGACGCGCGACTTCCTGCGCGAGGCCACACGGGCGCAGGTGGCCCTCGTCTACTATGCCGGCCATGGCGTGCAGATCGACGGCCGCAACTATCTCATTCCCGTCGATGTCGCGCTGAAGCCAGGCACCAGCATGACCGAGGCCATGATCGACATGGACACGATCATGGCGGGCCTCGACGACCAGGTTCGCACCAACATTTTGATCTTCGATGCCTGCCGCAACAACCCGATGGCGCAGCAAGTCGCAAGCGCCGGCAGCAGTCGCGGCATCGAGGGCGCGTCGGGCCTCGCCGCACCGTCCAGTCTCGGATCCGGTGCGACGCTAGGGGCCGGCACGCTGATCGCATTCGCGACCGCGCCCGGCCAGGTCGCGCTCGATGGCGAAGGCGCCAACTCGCCCTTCTCCGCCGCGCTGTCCCGTCATCTCGGCACGCCGGGCCTCGAAGTGCAGCAGATGCTGACACGGGTGCGGGCCGAGGTGGTGTCGGCCACGAAGAACAAGCAGGTGCCGTGGTCGAACTCGTCGCTGCTGGGCGAGGTCTATCTGGCGGAGAAGTGAGGCTGGCGGGCTGAAGTTGAATGTCGGCTATTCGCCCAACACTCAGATGTCATCGCCCGGCCTGACCGGGCGATCCAGTAATCCGAAATAGTTTTGATTGAATCGATGGGCCGCGGCGTACTGGATTCCCCGCCTTCGCGGGGAATGACAGTGAGTGTGAGGTGAGGACTCGGCGTCACTCACGCATCGAGGCTTAGTTGCCCCACACTTCCTTCGCGATCTCGACCGCAAGGCTCAGCTTGGCCCACTGCTCTTCCTCGGAGAGGATGTTGCCCTCTTCGGTCGAGGCAAAGCCGCACTGCGGCGACAGCGCGAGCTGCTCCAGCGGCGCGAACTTGGCGGCCTCTTCAAGTCGACGCTTGATGTCGTCCTTTTTCTCGAGCTCGCCGAACTTCGAGGTGATGACGCCGACCACGACGACCTTGTTGCCCCTGGGCAGGAAGCGCAGCGGCTCGAAGCCGCCGGCGCGGTCGGAATCGTACTCCAGGAAGTAGCCGTCGTAATTGGTGCCGGCGAGCAGGGTCTCGGCCACGGGCTCGTAGCCGCCCGAGGAAATCCAGGTCGAGCGGAAATTGCCGCGACAGACATGCGTCGTCACCACCATGTCGGCAGGCTTCTCGGCCAGTGCATAGTTGATGATGCGGGAGTAGATCTGCTGGAGGCCGTCCGGATTGTCGCCGCGCTCACGCGCCTTCTGCAATTCGTCCTGCGAGCAGAGATAAGCCCAGACGGTGTCGTCGAACTGCAGATAGCGGCAGCCCGCGTCGTAAAATGCCTTCACGGCCTTGCGGTAGGTCTTGCCGAGATCCTCGTAGAAGGGCTCGAGGTCGGGATAGACGTCCTTGGAGATCGACTTGCGCCCGCCGCGGAAGTGCAGCACGGCTGGCGAGGGGATCGTCATCTTGGCGGTGACGTGGGCCTGGTCGGCGACCTTTTTCAGGAAGCGGAAATGGTCGAGCATCGGGTGATTGTCGGGGAAATCGAGCTTGTCGATCACGCGCACTGCGTCGTGACGGGTCTGCACGCCCGCGAACTGGATGCCGGTATCGGGGTGGAACAGCTCGCAGCCGGTGAGCTTGGCCAGGAAGTCGAAATGCCACCAGGAGCGGCGGAATTCGCCATCGGTTGCGAGCTTCAGGCCGATCGAGGCCTGCTTGTGCACGACCTTCTCGATCTCCATGTCCTCGATCTTGCGCAGATCGTCGGCCGAGATCTCGCCCTTCTCGAGTTTCGCGCGTGCGTCCTTGATCTTGGCAGGGCGCAGAAGGCTGCCGACCTCGTCGGCACGGAAGGGGGCTTTGGTTCGCTGCATTCTTGAACTCCCGAGGATTTTCTAGTGGCCCGCCGCCCCTGCGACACCGAGGTGACGCTCCAGGACCGACGGGTCGGCCTTCAGCGCGGCGCTCGGGGCGTCGTGGACGATCGTTCCGCGCTCCAATATCACAACACGGTCGGCGAGCCCCAGAATCTTTTGCGCGTTCTGCTCGACGATGATCGAGCAGATGCCGCCGGCCCGGGTGATGGTCCCGATCGCCTTCAGCAGCTCCTCGACGATGATGGGGGCGAGGCCCTCGGTCGGCTCGTCCAGCAGCAGGACCTTGGGGTTGAGGGTCAGCGCGCGGCCGATCGCCAGCATCTGCTGCTCGCCGCCGGAGAGCTGGTTGCCGAAATTGCTGCGGCGTTCCTTCAGCCGCGGGAACATCTCGTAGACCTTCTCGACGGTCCAGGGACCGGGCTGCGCCACCGCGGTCATGTTCTCCTCCACCGTCAGCGAGCGGAAGATGTTGCGCTCCTGCGGCACCCAGCCGATGCCGGCACGCGCCCGCTGGTCGGACCGCAAGCTCGTGACGTCGGTGCCGGCGAGCGCGATCGAGCCCGAGAAGCGACGGGTGACGCCGACGATGGAGTTGATCAGCGTGGTCTTGCCGGTGCCATTACGTCCTAGCAGCGCCAGCACCTGTCCCTCGGCGAGACGCAGCGACATGTTGGGCAGCACCACCGCCTCGCCATAGCCGGCGCGAAGCTGGTCGATTGCGAGCAGGTCAGACATTGACCGCCTCCTCGCCGAGATAGACCGCCTTCACCTGCGGATCGCGCGCGACTTGCTCGGGCGCCCCTTCAGTCAGCAGCGCGCCGGAGACCAGCACCGAGATGCGGTCGGCAAACGAGAACACGAGGTCCATGTCGTGCTCGATCAGCAGCACCGTGACGTCGCGCGGCAGGCTGCCGACGACAGCGAGAATGTCATGGCGCTCGCTCTCCGGCACGCCGGCCGCGGGCTCGTCGAGCAGCAGCACGCGCGGCTTGGCGGCGATCGCGACCGCGATCTCGAGCAGGCGCTGCTTGCCGTAGGGCAGCGTCACGGTCTGCTCGTTCATGACGTCGAGCAGGTGGAAGCGCGTCAGGAGATCGGCGATCTCGCCGTTGACGTCGCTACGCGTGCCCATCCGCCGCCACCAGTCGCCGCCATGGCCGAGGCGCTCGGAGACGGCAAGGCCGATGGTCTCGAGCGGGGTGAGATCAGGATAGAGCTGGTTGATCTGGAAGGTGCGCGACAGGCCGCGCAGCACGCGCTTGTGCACCGGCAGGTCGGTGATGTCCTGGCCTTCGAGCAGGATGCGCCCCGAATTCGGCTTGAGGACGCCAGTGAGCTGGTTGATCACAGTGGTCTTGCCGGCGCCGTTCGGGCCAATCAGCGCATGGCGGGCGCCCTGCTCGATCCTAAGCGACAGGTCGCGCGTGACACGCAGACCGCCAAAGGTCTTTTCGAGATTTTTGGTTTCGAGCGCGATGGTCATGCGTCGCTCTCCGGCACTGTCACGACCGCCTTGCGTCCCGTAATCTGCTTGATCAGCAAATTGGGCAGGAACAATACGCCATAGTGCAGTCGCTGGCGGCCGACCAGCACGATCACGACCAGAACGAGCCCGATCCAGAACTGCCAATATTGCGGGGTGATGGTGGAGAACACTTCCTGGAGCATCCGGAAGATCACGGCGCCGATCAGCCCGCCATAGAGATAGCCGGTGCCGCCGATGACGAGCACCAGCATCAGGTCGGCGGAGCGGTCGAAGGCGAACACGTCGAGCGAGGCGATCGCGGTGGTCTGGGTGAACAGCGCCCCTGCGATGCCGGCATAGAACGCCGCAAGTGTATAGATCGCGATCAGGCGGCGGTTGACGGGGATGCCGATGGCAGCTGCCCGCAGCGGGTTGTTCTTGATCGCGCGCAGCGACAGGCCGAACGGCGAATGCACGATGCGCCGGGCCAGCAGGAACAGCACGAACAGCACGGCCAGCGAATAGAAGAAGCCGGCCTTGCCGAACATGTCGAACGGGATCTCGCCAAGGATCGGCTGCATCTCGATACCTTGAAGGCCGTCGGTGCCGCCGGTGATGTTGGAGAAACGTTCGGCGAGCGCCTCCAGCAGCAGCGCGATGCCGAGCGTCACCATCAGGCGCGTCAAGTCGACGCCGCGGATCACCAGAAAGCTTGTGGCAAAGCCGAGCACCATCGCGGCAAGGCCCGCCGCGATCAGCGCCAGCACCGGCTCGTTGATGATGCCATGAAGCGCAAGAAGTCCTGCGGCATAGGCGCCGACGCCGAAGAAGGCGGCGTGGCCGAGCGAGACGATGCCGGCATAGCCGAGGATGAGATCGAGCGAGATCGCAAACAGCGCCAGCCGCAGGATGTCGGTCATGATCAGATAACGCGAGGGAAACAGAAAGCCGCAGGCGAGCACGACGAGCCAGAAGACAGCCTCGCCATAGTGCCAGCGCGCCTGCCGCTGGGCGTGATAACCGACGTCGGACAAAGCGCTCATCGGCAAGCTCAACGCGCGGCCGTGCGGCCGAACAGGCCGTTCGGGCGCCAGATCAGGATCACGATCATCATGGTGTAGATCACGAAGGGTCCCATCTTCGGCACGTAGTATTTCCCGGCGACGTCGCCGATGCCGAGCAGCAGCGAGGCCAGGAACGGACCGGTGATTGAAGAGGAGCCGCCGACGGTGACCACGATCAGGAAGTAGATCATGAACTTCAGCGGGAAATATGGATCGAGGCCGAGGATCTCGGCGCTCAGCGCCCCGCCGAGCCCCGCAAGGCCACATCCGAATGCAAAGGTGAAGGCGAACACCTGCGGCACGTTGATGCCGAGGCCGCTCGCGGCGCGGGGATCATCGACGGCGGCGCGCAGACGGCTGCCGAAACGCGTCTTGGCCAGCACCATCTGGAGGCCGACGGTGAGCAGGCCGCAAATCACGATGATCATCAGCCGGTAGCGGCCAATGCCGACGCCGAATAGGTCGAACTGGCCCTGCAGCGCGGCCGGCAGGTTGATAAAGACACGGGAGGAGCCCTGGATGTAGTCCACGGCCGCGACCGACATGAATGTCAGGCCGATCGTAAACAGCACCTGATCGAGATGGCTACGCGCATACAGGTGGCGATAGAGCGTGCGCTCGAGCACGATGCCGATCACCGCGGACGAGACGAAGGCGAGCGGCAGCGCCGCGAAGAACGGCCAGCCATGCTGGTTCACCAGCAGCATGCAGACATAACCGCCGGCCATGGCGAAGGCGCCATGGGCGAGATTGACGAAGTTCATCAGACCCAGCGTGACCGCAAGCCCGCAGGCGAGCACGAACAGCAGCATGCCGTAGGCCACGCCATCGAACAGGTTGGTGAGGATTGAGGTCATCGAGACTGGATCGATCCTGATAGACATTCGTCATTCCGGGGGCAGCGCGCAGCGCTGAACCCGGAATCTCGCTTCAACAACTTCGAGATCCCCGGTTCGCGCTAAGCGCGCCCCGGGATGACCCGCTTTTCGCGGGTCACTTCTTGGTCTTGCCGAGATCCTTGACGGCCTCGAAGACCTGGAACTCGACATTGTAGAGTTCGCCGTCAGACTTCGACCTTGCGACCCTGCGGATATAGATATTCTGGATGATGTCGCGGGTCTCCGGATCGATCGAGATCGGGCCGCGCGGGCTCTCCCATTTCTGACCCTTCATGGCTTCGACCAGCTTGGTGCCATCGGTGTCGCCACCCGTCTTCTTCAGTGCCTCGTAGATCAGGTGAATGCCGTCATAGCCGCTGACCGCCATGAAGCCGGGACGGCTGTTGAAGGCCTTCTTGTACGCCGCCACGAAGTCCTTGTTCATCTGGGAGGGATGGGCCGCGGAATAGAGATGTGCGGTCACGGTGCCGATCACGGCGTCGCCCATGTTGTTGAGGAGATCGTCGTCGGTGACGTCGCCCGGCCCGATCACCTTGATGCCGGCCTTGTCGAGGCCGCGCTCGGCATATTGCTTCATGAAATTGCCGCCCTGACCGGCCGGCACGAACACGAAGATCGCGTCGGGCTTGGCATCCTTCATGCGCTGGAGGAACGGCGCGAAATCAGGATTTTGCAGGGGCACCTTGACCTCTTCGACCACCTCGCCGCCGCCGGCAGTGAAATTCTGCTTGAAGAAGTTGAGCGCATCGTTGCCCGGCGCGTAGTCGGAGGTCAGCGTCGCCACCTTCTTGATGCCGTTCTGCACCGCCCAGTCGCCGATGATGGTGGAGGATTGCGCCAGCGTGAAGCTCGTGCGCACGATGTAAGGCGAGCGCTCGGTGATGATGGAGGTGCCCGCTGCCATCACGATTTCCGGAATCTTCGCTTGCGTTGCAAGCGGCGCCGCGGCGAGCGCCGCCGGCGTGACGCCGAAGCCGGCGATCAAGTTGACCTTGTCGTTGACGATCAGCTCCTGCGCGGCGGTCTTGGTCTTGTCCGGGATCGCCGCATCGTCCTTGACGATGATCTCGACCTTCTTGCCGGCGACGGTGTCGCCGTTCTGCTGCATGTAGAGCTTGATCGCGTTCTCGATCTGCTTGCCGGTCGAGGCCTGGCCGCCGGTCATCGGCAGGATCAGGCCGATCTTGACGGTGTCTTCCGCCCTGGCCGGTGAGAGGCCCGCAAGGCCCGCGATGGCGGCAATGGCAGCCGCCCGAGAAAACGTCTTGTGTTCGAACATCAGATGTCCCTCCCCTTCATTCCTGCGGTGGACCGAGTGCCCCGATCCTTGCCTCACTTTAGCCCGCGCATGCGCGATATCGCGCGCCACATGGCGTCTTTCGGGCCGTCATTGTCAATCGGACGTTTGGCGACCATTCGGCGCAACGCCCGCGCGTTCGGTTAACCAAGATTGGAAGCGATGTCGCGGTTACGTCGGGGTAACCCGAGCCCCCGAGTTCGGTCCATTTCATTTGTACGATTGTACAAATGAAATGGACCTGTCAACGAAAAAGCCCTCGCGCAGGCCAAGCAGATTGTCACGAGCCGACGGCTGCAGTCTAGGAATGCGTCCGCCGGCGTGGATGGAGAATGTCGTCTTTCACTTGGAGAATCCGGACATCGGGGAGAGCCGATCCGCCTTATCTTCAAAGTGTTATGATACCTATCTCGAATAAGCCTATTTTACCTTGTTGAAGGCTACG
Source organism: Bradyrhizobium sp. CCBAU 45384 (assembly GCF_028128665.1). Classification (NCBI taxonomy): domain Bacteria; kingdom Pseudomonadati; phylum Pseudomonadota; class Alphaproteobacteria; order Hyphomicrobiales; family Nitrobacteraceae; genus Bradyrhizobium; species Bradyrhizobium sp. CCBAU 45384. The sequence continues at coordinate 57,617 of NZ_LBIZ01000108.1, read as the reverse complement.
GTTCCGACCGCGCCGCTCGTCCGGCGCCCGGTCCCTCGTCCCGATTGCTGCATCCGACCATGTCCAGACGTTTCCGTTTCATCGTCTCCCTGCTCGCGCTCGCCGCGGGCCTGTCCGGCTGCGGCACGGTCAACGAAAAGCTCTCGGCCGGCATGGGCGACTACATCCCGCAATGGGCCGGCGGCCTGCCGGCGGATGCCCCGCCCCGGCGGGGCACGCCGCAATACGACGCCTACATGAAGGAACGCGAGCGCAAGCGGCTGATGCCGGCGGCGGATCGCGACAAGGAAGAGCAGGCGCAGAAGGGCGCGACCGGATCCACGTCGGGCGAGGCGGTGCACTGAGGTGGCGAATGGCGAATAGGGAGTGCGAATATGCCCCCTTTTCTATTCGCTACCCGCCACTCACCATTCGCTAATCCACGAACACCACGGTCTTGCGGCCGTTGAGGATGACGCGGTCGTCGAGGTGATAGCGGATCGCGCGCGCGAGCACGCGGCGTTCGATGTCGCGGCCCTTGCGAACGAGATCCTCAGGCGTGTCGCGATGACTGATGCGCTCGACGTCCTGGTCGATGATCGGGCCTTCGTCGAGGTCGCGCGTGACGTAATGGGCGGTGGCGCCGATCAGCTTCACGCCGCGCTCATGGGCCTGGTGATAGGGCTTGGCGCCCTTGAAGCCCGGCAGGAACGAGTGATGGATGTTGATGCAGCGTCCGGACAGTTTTGCCGACAGATCATCCGACAGGATCTGCATGTAGCGGGCGAGCACCACGAGATCGGTCCCGGTCCTGGCGACGAGATCGAGGATCTGGGCCTCCTGCTCGCGCTTGGTCTCCTTGGTGACTGGCAGATAATGGAACGGTATCTCGCCGAAATCGAGCCCGGCATAGACCTCGCGCGGGTGGTTGGAGACGATCGCGGCCAGGCTCATCGGCAATTCGCCGGTGCGCCAGCGGTAGAGGATGTCGACCAGGCAATGGTCGGACTTCGACACCAGCAGCATCACCTTGCGATGCGCGGCGCGGTCGCGCATCTGCCACTCCATGCCGAAACGCTCGGCGATCGCGGCAAAGCCGGTCTGCAGCGCCGCCAGTTCCACGGCGAGATCAGCCGCGGTGAACACCACGCGCATGAAGAATTTCTTGGTCTCGACGTCGTCGAACTGCTGGGCGTCGAGAATGTTCTGTCCGGAGTTCGCCAGGAAGGTCGACACCGCCGAGACGATGCCGGGACGATCCGGGCAGGACAGGGTCAGAACGTATTGATGATCGGGCATGGCTGTTGAAGAGATGGCTCTTGACGAAAGATTGGGCAGCGGCGCGGAACGACCCGCGATTTGCGCCCTGCTCTAGCACTGTGGCTGGCCTTGCGCCAATCCCGACGACGGAGTCAGGATGAATGGACGATTGCGAAATTGGACTGAACGGAGCACGCCCATGGCCGACCGCTTGAACGGCACCCGCATCCTGATTCTGGAGACCCGCGAGGAGGCGCAGTTCTCGAAGCTCCTGGCCGAGCAAGGCGCCGAGGTCGTGCAATGCCCGATGTTCACCATTCAGGATGCGCCGGACCCGGCCCCGGTCGAAGCCTGGATCCGCCGCGCCATCGACAAGCCGTTTGACGACCTCGTGCTGATGACCGGTGAAGGCCTGCGGCGGATCATGAAGCTCGCGCGCACGCGCGGGCTCGACCAAGCCTTTGTCGCGGCACTGGCCAAATCGCGAAAATTTACCCGCGGGCCGAAACCCGGCAAGGCGCTGCGTGAAATCGCGCTCGAGGCGCAGCAGACCACCGAGAAGCCGACCAGTGAAGGCGTGATCGAGATGCTGGGCAAGCTCGACTTGAAGGGGCACCGCCTCGGCCTCCAGCTCTATCCGGACAAGGACCACAGGGCGCTGACCGGCGCACTCACGGCGCAAGGTGCGGAGGTCGATACGGTGCTGCCTTACGTCTACGACTCCAAAGCCGCGGACGCCAATATCGTCGCCGCCATCGACGAGATGGCGGAGGGACGCATCGACTCCATCGCGCTGACAAATCTTGGCCAGGTCCGCCGGCTGATCGAGGCGGCCAAGGCGCATGGCAGCGAAGCGAAGCTGCGCGCGGGGTTTGAGCGGACCTTGATCGCCTCAGTCGGACCGGCCGTCTCCGGCGAACTCGCCGCGCATGGTTTGCGCACCGACGTTTCGCCGGCCGATGAAGCCTTTTTCATGCGCCCGCTGATCTCGGCGATGGCGGCGGCGCTGGCGGAAAGGCAGCCGAGGACGGCGAGCTGACCTTCCTTGCCTAGCTTGCCACCTGCGAGGCGGCCGACATCAGCTCCTGATGGCTCGGCGCGCCGAACATGCGCCGGCCGCCATCCGGAACCTCGGTGAACGTCCAGCGCACGATCCCTTCCCGATCGAGCAGGAATTGGCCGAACAATTGGCCTGTGCCGCCTGCCGCCATGCGCTGGTCGGCTTCGGTCATCTCATAGCCGTCCTTGTTGTTGAGGTACTCGGCGGCCGCCGGACGCGCCATCGGCCCAGGCAATTCGCCGGGCATATCGACTGGTGGCATGCTCATGAGCACATCCATGCCGACCTTGCGCGGCCAATCGGTCTCGTTCTCCGTGAACTCGAGATTGGGCAAACCGAACGCACGATGCGAGACCCTCTCGGGGTCGGAGGCAGCGAGCAAGTTCGGCAGGGGATGATAGCGGAAGTAGAGCCGCGCCCGGTCGGCCGGCGTATTGACGATCGTGAGACTTTCAATGCCCCTTCCGCGTAGCGCGCCGTCGAGCTGGGCCTGCGCCGCGATGTGGCGCCGGCAGAATGGGCAGTGCAGGCCCCGAAACAAGCCGACCAATATCGGACGATGCCCGCGGTAATCCTCGAGCGCGATCTTCCCTTCGCGTGTGATGGCCTCCAGCACGACGTTCGGTGCGCGATCACCCGGTTGAAGCGGTCCATCGACATGACGATCTGACATGGTTGAACTCCCTCACATTGGCTAGTCAAGAAACGGCAGTACGATCAGCCCAGCAGGATCGAGCCCATGCCGCTCACAGACATCATGGGCCAGCGCGAAATAACGCTCGGCCTCCGGCAGGTCGCCTCGATCAAGATTCAAGGTCGCAAGACCATCATAGCATGGAAAGAGCTGCTGCGGCTCACCGGTCTCACTCGCGACCTCGATGGCCTCGTGGTAGCAGCCCATGGCTAGGTCAGGCCGGAAATGGCATTGATGGATCTGCCCGAGCACGATCAAGGGAACCGGGAGATGCTCGCGCTGATCGAGCGCACGGTCGATCTCGATCGCCTTTTCGGCAGCCGGCACCCCCTCATCGGTGCATCTGTCCGTGAAGGTGCAACAGGCGACGGAAAAGTTGGCGAGAAGGCGCGCCTGGAAGCCGAGATCGCCGATGCGATGAGCGACATCGAGCCCACGCCGGCATACGTCGATGGCTTGCGCCGGGTCGATGATCGTGTAGAGCACTCCGAGGTTGGTGTAGCCGCGGCACGCCACATTGAGGAGGCCGGCGGCTTCGGCAGACGCGACACTTTGCTCCACCTCATGCACTGCATCCTGGTGTTGCCCAAGCCGCGCCAGCGCAACCCCTTTGGTGTTGAGCGCCTCCGCAATGGCGCGCGCCGCCTCGATGCCGGCCTGACCGTCCGCGTCCACCGACACAGAGCGCGCGTAACCGAGCGCCTCGTCGGCCCATCGCGCGGCAGCGACGTGATCACCCACGCGAAACGCCAGACGGCCGCGCTCCTGCAGGAGGTGTGCCCACTCGATCGGCGCGTCGACCCCCGCAAGCCGCTCTGCCGCCTCGGCATAGTGCGCCTCCGCGTTGACGCGCTTGCCGGCGTCCCACAACAATCGGCCGAGATTGCGAAGAATTCGCGCCTCGCCGACGCGGTCCTCTGCCGCGCGGTATCGCTCCAGCGCGCATCGATAATGCTCCTCGGCCGTGCTTCGGCGGCCAGCCACGCGACAGAGGTCGGCAATGCGCTCGTGCAGGACGAGGCGTTCCGGCTCCCATTCGCTGCCGGTCGACAGTACTTCGAGCGACTGCTGGTAGAATCGAAGGGCATCGTCATTGGCGTAGCTTGCGCGTGCGCGATCGCCGGCGGCGCGCAGATAGCGCGCCCCTTTCGGCCTGCTCGCGCTCAGACTGAAGTGATGTCCGAGCAGTATGAGATCTTCGAGGCGCTCCGGCTCATCACCATAAAGCCGCTCCAGCGCGGCACCAATCCGTTCATGAAGCTCGATCCGGCGCTGCAGGAGCAGGTTTTGATAAATCACATCCTGAAGCATGGTTTGCGTAAAGCGGTAGGTCCGCAGGGAAATCGAGTTCGAGCCCGCGATCTCCTCGATGATCTCAACCTCGCACAGAAGTTCGAGCCCTGTATCAACCCTTGCCGGATCGGTTGCCGCAGCACCGAGAACAGCCGCATCAAAGCGCGGGCCGATCACCGCTGCCTCCTGTGCCAGGCGGCGCACCTGGTGCGGCAAGCGGTCGAGGCGCGCTAGCAACAAAGCCTGGATGCTCGCCGGAATGTCCGCGGCGGCTTCATCCGACTTCACCCGCCATAGCGCGCCGTCACGCTCCAGGGCGCCGGCTTCGATCAGGCCGCGGATGATCTCCTCGATGAAAAGCGGATTGCCGCCGGCGCGATCGAGGATACGACTGAACAGGCGTCCCGGCGGTTCACGCCAACCGTGAATGAAATAGGCCGCGAGCAATCTTTGTCCGTCAACCTCGCCAAGTTGGGGTAGCCGAAGGGTTGCGTGACTGATTTTGCTCGAACCGAACTGGTCCAGTTCCAGCGTCGGCCGATGCGTGAACAGCAGCATCAGCCGCGTCCGCTCCAAACGGTCCATCAGGAACCGCAACGCTTCAAGGGACACCGCGTCGGCCCAGTGCAGGTCCTCGACGACGATCAGCAGCGGCGACAGTGCCAGGCGGCGTTCAAAGATGGTGCGGATCGCGAAGAATATCTGCCGGCGGAGCTGTTCGGGCTCGACGTGCCTCAGCACGGCACCGGGGTCGCCGAGGCCGAGCACGTGCAGATAGAGGGGCATCAGGCGGTGGGCCTCGTGCGTCGCGAGGCCAAGCTCCGACAGCGCTTCGGCGACTTTCGCCTCTGCCTCCGTGGCGCCAGCCTTCTGCGCGATGCCATAGGCGCTGCGCAGCACTGCGGCGAGCGTGCCATAGGATTGTTCGCCGAGCGGCGAGCAGGCCGCCTGCCGGATCGCCACGCCTGCGAAGCGATCGTCATCGCGGATGCGGGCTACGAATTCGCTGACCAGGCGGGTTTTCCCGATGCCGGCTTCGCCGACCAGGCGCACCAGTTGAGCCGCGCCGCCGCACGCCAGATCAAGGCTGCCGATCATGCGCGCAAGCTCTGCGTCGCGGCCGATCACCGGCGCATTGAGGCCCAGCGCTTCGAGGCCTCGTGCCGCACGCGGCGTGTCGAGCGGCTCCTTCAAGCGATGGATCAGAACGCTGCCCATCCTGCCCTTGAGCGAGACCTCGCCAAGCGATTCGTAGGAGAACGCGTGCCGCGTCAGACGGTGGGTCAACGGGCCGACCAGCACCTCGCCCGGCGCCGCCATCGACTGCAGCCGCTGGGCGGTATTCACGGTGTCGCCGGTCACCGAATAGGATTTGGCAGCGCCCACACCGAGCCCGCCCGCGACGACGTGCCCGGTGTTGATGCCGACATGGAGCAGCAGGGGTGAGCCGGCATATGCCTTTGCGCGTTCGCTGAGACGCGCCGTCCGGCCGATCATATCGAGGGCAGCGCGGACCGCCCGCTCCGGGTCGTCCTCGTGTGCGGCCGGTGCACCAAACAGAGCAAGCAGCGCATCGCCGATGAATTTGTCCACGAAGCCGCCGAAGCTTTGCACCGCGGCCGTCAACTCCTCGAACAATTCGTTCTGAAGGGTCTGCATAACCTCCGGATCGAGCCGCTCGCTCATCGCAGTAAAGCCGCTGAGATCGGCAAACAGCACGGTGATGGTGCGGCGGTTCGCTTCGCTCTCGACCTCGCCCGAGAGAGGTCGAAATGCGGCTAGAGCTTCGGCCGTCGGCGCGAGCGGCGGAGAGGAGGACCGGATCGGCACCGTGCTCGGGCTCGTCCGCGCCGATGCCTGCCCGCTGCCCGTGGAGACCTCACAGACGAGGACGCCGCACTTCGGGCAATAGGCGAAATCCGGCGCGCATGGAAAGCCGCAGCCAGGGCATGCGTTCGGCTGCTTCGTGCCGCACTTCGGGCAGAAGGCAAAGCCGGCCTGGACCTCGAAACCGCAACCCGAGCACGTCATGGCTCAAGACCTCGCGGAAGCCGCGATCGCACGATTTGATGGGCCATACTGAATGGCCCACGATGTGGTCCACAATGGTCCCGGCGGCGCGGAAGAGCAAGCGGGCGACCGGTCTACCCACCCCAATGCGCGTTAATCCCCATATCCGCGCAGCCGCTCGACATCGAGGATTGTGACGCCGCCATATTCGAGCCGCAGCAGCCCCTCCTTCTCGAGCAGGTTCAATGCGCGGTTGGCGTTCTGCCTGGACATGCCGGAGAGCGCTCCGATCTCTTCTTGCGTGATCTCCAGATGCGCGGTCGATTCCGGATAGAGGATCGGGTTGAACAGCGAGGCGATGCTGCGGGCAAGGCGCGCGGTGGCGTCCAGCGTGCGGTTGACCTCGAGCATGCCGATGAACTGGCCGAGCCGCTCGTTGAGCTGGCGCACCAGGAAGCGATTGAAGCCGACGCTGTTCTCGAACAGCCACATGAAGGCGCTACGTTCCATCAGCGCGACTCGGCTGTCGCGCAGCGCGACCACGTCGTAGCGACGCAATTCGTTCTTGAGCACGCTGCCCTCGCCGAACCAGGCGCCGGCCGTCAACCCCGCAAGACTCGTCTCCTTGCCGTCGCGCGAAACGCCGCCCATGCGGGCGAGGCCGCTCACCATGCCGGCCCAATAGTCGAACTTGTCGCCGCGCATGAACACGGTTTCGCCGGTGCCATAGGAGCGTTCGGTGATCCCGGCGCGGGCGATCTCGATCTCCGCTGGCGTGAGCTCGCGCGACCAGGCGGCGACTCGCCTCAGTTGATCCTCTGAAATCATGATCCCGAAGTCAGCCGCACCGTGTCGTCACCCCGTTCTTATGCTGCATCGCAACATCATCGTTCAGGCTCCCATCCGACGAAAGATGAAGGCCGCCTCGGTCCGAAAAACTTTGTCGCAGAATTGTCAGGCCGGAGACATTTCAAAATAGCGCTTTCCCCTATTGAGAACCACCTCGGGCGATGCGGCTTTTGATCCCAAACGGGCGAAGGCGGTGCGGCTCCGGTCGGGACCATGTGCTGCATGGCCTCACCGACACAGCCGTACTAGGATCGCCCGGAAGGTACCGACGAAGAGCGCCGCAGAATGCGCCATCAGCGGGAGGGATTTGTTTGGTGGTTACCAGTCTCGAAGTGCGCGGCGTGTCCTTGCGGTTCGGCGGCGTTCGCGCGCTGACCGACGTCAGCTTCGCCATCAACGAGGGCGAGCTGTTCTCGATCATCGGCCCCAACGGCGCCGGCAAGACCTCCATCGTGAACTGTATTTCCGGCCGCTATAAGCCGACCGAAGGCCAGCTGTTCTACCAGGGCCGCGACATCACGGGGCTGACCCCGAATGCGCGCCCCAAGCTCGGCATCGGCCGCACCTTCCAGAATCTGGCACTGTTCCACCATATGAGCGTGCTCGACAACATCATGGTCGGCCGCCATCACCTGGTGAAGAACAATTTCCTCACCGGATCGCTGTACTGGCTGACCGGCGCACGCAAGGAAGAGCTCGAACACCGCCGCAAGGTCGAGGAGATCATCGACTTCCTCGACCTCCAGTCGGTGCGCAAGGCCACCGCCGGCACCCTCCCCTACGGCCTGCGCAAGCGCGTCGAGCTCGCCCGCGCCATGGCGCTGGAGCCGCGCCTCATCCTCCTCGACGAGCCGATGGCCGGCATGAATTTCGAGGAGAAGGAGGACATGGCCCGCTACATCGTCGACCTCAACGAGGAGTTCGGTATGACGGTGGTGATGATCGAGCACGACATGGGCGTGGTGATGGATATCTCCCACCGCGTCATGGTGCTGGATTTCGGCCGCAAGATCGCCGAGGGCAATCCCGCCGCGGTGCTCGCCGATCCCCACGTCAAGCGCGCCTATCTCGGCGAAGAGGACGAGGCGCTGGTCGACCCCGACGATGCGCCGCCGGCGCAGGAGAGCGCGGCATGATGGATTACGCAGGGCGCGTCGCCCAGGCCGACACTTATCCGAAGATGCTGCGGCTCAATGCCAAGGAGCACGGCAACGAGATTGCGCTGCGCGAAAAGGATCTCGGTCTCTGGCGTCCGTTCACCTGGAACGATTACCAGACCCGCGTGCGCGACTTCGCGCTCGGCCTAGTTGAGCTCGGCCTGGGTCGCGGCGACGTCATCGGCATCATCGGCGATAACAGGCCGGATTGGGTGGCGGCAGAAGTAGCAACCCACGCGATCGGCGGATTGAGCCTAGGGCTCTATCGCGACGTGCTGGATGAAGAAGCCTCCTATCTCCTCAATTATGGCGAGGCACAGCTCGTGTTCGCCGAGGACGAGGAGCAGGTCGACAAGCTGCTGGCGCTGGCCGAGCGCGTGCCTGATCTCAAGCACATCATCTATTCCGATCCGCGCGGCATGCGGAAATATGACGACCAGCGGCTGATGTCGGCGGAGAAGTTCGCCGAGCTCGGCCGCGCTCGCGCGACCCGCGAGCCGGAGCTTTACGATCGCCTGGTCGATGCCACCAAGGGCGAGGACGTCGCCATCCTCTGCACGACGTCAGGCACGACCTCGCATCCAAAGCTCGCGATGCTCGCCGCCGGCCGCGTGCTCGGCCATTGCGCGACCTATCTGGCTTTCGACCCCAAAGGCCCTGATGACGAATACGTCTCGGTGCTGCCGCTGCCCTGGATCATGGAACAGGTCTATGTGCTCGGCAAAGGCCTGCTTTGCCGGATGAAGATCAACTTCGTCGAAGAGCCCGATACGATGATGAACGATCTGCGCGAGATCGCGCCGACATTCGTGCTCTTTGCCCCCAGGGTCTGGGAATCGATCGCCGCCGATGTCCGCGCCAAGGTCATGGATGCGACGCCCTTCAAGCAGCGCCTGTTCGACATCGGCATGAAGTCGGGACTTGCCGCGCTCGAACAGGGCAAGCGCTCCGGCTTCGCCGACGCGATCCTGTTCCGCGCGCTGCGCGACCGCCTCGGCTTCACCCGCCTGCGCTCGGCTGCCACCGGCGGCGCGGCCCTCGGGCCCGACACCTTCAAGTTCTTCCAGGCCATGGGCGTGCCGCTGCGCACGCTCTACGGCCAGACGGAATTGCTCGGCGCCTACACGCTGCATCCCGAAGGCAAGGTCGACCCTGACACCACGGGCGTGCCAATGGCCGACACTATCGAGATCCGCATCGACAATGCCGACATCCACGGCGTCGGCGAGATCGTGGTGCGGCACCCCAACATGTTCCTGGGCTATTACAAGAACCCGGAAGCGAGCATCGCCGATATCAAGGACGGCTGGATGCTGTCGGGCGATGCCGGCTATTTCAACGAAAACAGGCAGCTCGTGGTCATCGACCGCATCAAGGATCTCGCCGAGACCTCGCGCGGCGAGCGCTTCTCGCCGCAATTCATCGAGAACAAGCTGAAATTCTCGCCCTATATCGCCGAGGCCGTGGTGCTTGGCGCCGGACGTGACGCGCTCGCGGCAATGATCTGCATCCGCTATTCCATCATCTCGAAATGGGCAGAGAAGAACCGCCTCTCCTTCACCACCTACAGCGACCTTGCCTCGCGCCCCGAGGTCTACGCGCTGCTCCGGAAGGAGGTCGAGACCGTCAACGCCACGCTGCCGCCGGCGCAACGCATCTCGCGCTTCCTGCTGCTCTACAAGGAGCTGGATGCCGACGACGGCGAGCTCACCCGCACAAGAAAGGTGCGCCGCGGCGTCATCAACGAGAAATACGCTGAAATCATCGACGCGATCTACCGCGGCGATCCCGACATCCTCGTCGACACCGTGATCCGCTTCCAGGACGGCACCACGCAACGTGTACGAACGACGCTGCGCGTGGTGGACCTCGGCGGGCATGGGCATATGGCGGAGGCCGCGGAGTGATGCAGTCCGTCGCGAACGGCGCCCGCCTTCGCCTTCCCCCGCAGGCGGCAGGGCTATCGCATATGCACTCCGTCATTGCGAGCGCAGCGAAGCAATCCAGACCGTCTCCGCGGAAAGATGCTGGATTGCTTCGCTGCGCTCGCAATGACGATGTGGGTGCATCAGGAGACCATAAATGAACACCGCCTTCCTCATCCAGCTCCTGGTCAACGGTCTCGTGGTCGGCACGCTCTATGGCGTGGTCGCGATGTCGTTCGTGCTGATCTACAAGGCGACCCAGGTCGTCAATTTCGCGCAAGGTGAATTGCTGCTGGTCGGCGCCTGGGTGTGCTGGGCGCTGCTCGCCAAATACCAGGTGCCGTTCTGGATCGGCATGCCGATCACGCTGGTGTTCATGTTCGTGTTCGGCATCGCGATCCAGGTCCTGATCCTGCGCCCGATGATCGGCGAGCCGATCATCTCGGTGATCATGGTGACGATCGGCCTCTCCACCGTGCTCCAGGCGACGCTGAAATGGATGTTCGGCGTCAATCCGCAGCCGTTCCCGCGCGTGTTCGAGAGCCAGTCCGTCGGACTGTTCGGCCTCCAGATCCAGACCGTCTATGTCATGAGCCTTGTCGTCTCGCTCGCGATGATGATCGGCATGGCCTGGTTCTTCCGCGCCTCGAAGTACGGCCTTGCGATGCGCGCCACCGCGTTCAATCAGCAAGTCGCGCAGTCGCTCGGCATTTCCGTCAAGAGCGTGTTTGCGATGGCCTGGGCGATCTCGGCCACCGTGTCGGCGGTGGCAGGGGTCGTCGTCGCCGTGGTGAACGGCGTGTCCTCGGGCCTGGCCGCCTACGGCATCAAAGTGTTTCCGGCGGCGATCCTCGGCGGGCTCGATTCCGTCGGCGGCGCGGTGCTCGGTGGCATCATCATCGGCCTGCTCGAGAACGTCGCGCAATATGTCGACAGCCAATATCTGCACTGGGGCAATCTCTACGAGATCGCACCGTTCTACGTCCTCATCATCGTGCTGATGATCAAGCCTTACGGCCTGTTCGGCACCCACGACATCGAGCGGATCTGACCCATGGCCGGCCCTGCCCTCATCCCTGCTGGTGATTTCCGCACCTCCTACGCGGCCGACACCACGATCTTCCCGACCACGACCAGCCGCAACTTCGCGATCGCGGGCGTGCTGCTGCTCTGCCTCGTGCCGCAGGTCCTCGGCGGCTACTGGCTCAGCATCCTGATCCAGATCGGCATCTTCTCGATCGCGGCGCTGGGCCTCAACATCCTGGTCGGCTTCACCGGCCAGATCTCGATCGGGCATGCCGCCTTCTTCCTGCTCGGCGCCTTCACCTCGGCCTATCTCTCCAACAACGCGCCGATTCCGGTGTTCTTCGCGATCCCGCTCGCTGGTCTCGTCACCGCGATGGTCGGGTTGATCTTCGGCATCCCCGCGGCCCGATTGAAGGGACTCTACCTCGTCATCGCGACGCTGGCCGCGCAATACATCCTGCTCGACTTCTTCTCCCGCGCGGAATGGTTTTCGGGCGGCTCGGTGCCTGCGAGCGCCGAGCCGTTCTCCATTCTGGGCTACACGCTGCGCGGCGACAGGCAGTATTTCTACGTCGTGCTGGCCTATGTACTGGCGAGCTACATCCTCGTCACCAACCTGATGCGCACGCGCGACGGCCGCGCGCTGGTGGCGATCCGCGACCACTATCTCTCCGCCGAGATCATGGGCATCAACCTCACCAAATACCGCACGCTGTCGTTCGGTCTCGCCGCCTTCTTCGCCGGCATCGCCGGCGCGCTCTACGCGCACTACCAGCAGGTCGTGTCGCAGGAAGGTTTCGGCATTGAGCGCTCGATCCTGTTCCTCGCCATGATCATCATCGGCGGCACCGGCTCGATCATGGGCACGCTGATGGGCACCGCCTTCGTGGTGCTGCTGCCGGAATCCATGGAATTCATCAGCCTGCACCTGAAGGGCGGTGCGATCGACAAGGCGCTGTCGCTCAACAACAACATCACTTTCCTGCGCGAGATCGCGATCGGGGTGATCATCATCGCATTCCTGATGTTCGAGCCTGATGGGCTCGCACATCGCTGGCGGCAGATCAAGGCGTACTGGAAACTCTACCCGTTCTCGCATTGAGCGCGGGCAACTTCACTTAAACAATAAACAGGAGGAACCGACCCATGAAGATGAAGTCTCTTTTGAGCACCGCATCGCTCGCGCTCGCGATTGCCGCATACTCCGCAGGCGCGCAGGCGCAGATCGCGATCGGGCATCTCGCCGATTATTCCGGCGGCACCTCCGACGTCGGCACGCCGTTTGGACAGGCCGTCGCCGACACCTTCGCCTGGGTCAACAAGAACGGCGGTATCGGCGGCAAGCAGGTCAACCTCGACACCAACGACTATGGCTACCAGGTGCCCCGCGCGATCGCGCTCTACAAGAAATGGTCGGCACCGGACGGCAAGGTCGCCGCGATCATGGGCTGGGGCACCGCCGACACCGAAGCGCTGACCGGCTTCCTCGCCCAGGACAAGATCCCCGACATGTCCGGCTCCTATGCTGCGGCGCTGACCGATCCCGAAGGCACCAGCGGCAAGGCCAAGCCCGCGCCCTATAATTTCTTCTACGGCCCGAGCTATTCGGACTCGCTGCGCGCGATGCTGATGTGGGCGGCCGAGGACTGGAAGGCCAAGGGCAAGCCCGGCAAGCCGAAATTCGTGCACATGGGCGCCAACCACCCCTATCCGAACGCGCCGAAGGCCGCCGGCGAAGCCATGGCGCAGGAGCTCGGCTTCGAGGTGCTGCCGCCACTGGTGTTCGCACTCGCCCCGGGCGACTACAGCGCACAGTGCCTGAGCCTGAAATCCTCGGGCGCCAACTACGCCTATCTCGGCAACACCGCGGCCTCCAACATCTCGGTGATGAAGGCCTGCAAGACTGCGGGCGTCGAGATCCAGTTCCTCGGCAATGTCTGGGGCATGGACGAGAACGCCGCCAAGACGGCCGGAGACGCCGCCGATGGCGTGATCTTCCCGCTGCGCACCGCCGTAAGCTGGAACGGCGATGCGCCCGGCATGAAGACGCTGATGGAGATTTCCAAGATGTCGGACCCCTCGGGCAAGGTCTATCGCCCGGTGCACTACGTCGCGGCGGTCTGCTCGGCACTCTACATGAAGGAGGCGCTCGACTGGGCCACCAAGAACGGCGGCGCCACCGGCGAGAACGTCGCCAAGGGCTTTTATCAGAAGAAGGATTGGGTGCCGGCAGGGATGGAAGGCGTCTGCAATCCCTCGACCTGGACCGACAAGGACCATCGCGGCACGCTGAAGGTCGATCTCTATCGCACCAAGATATCAGGCGCGACCGACGCCGATCTCAACGACCTCATGGCCAAGGGCACGATCAAGCTCGAAAAGGTCAAGACGGTCGAGCTGCCGCGCAAGCCGGAATTGCTGGGCTGGTGAGGCCGGCTTTCACCACGCACGCAACTGTCATCCCCCGCGAAGGCGGGGGATCCAGCACGCCGCGGCTTCTCCGTGAACCTCAGACGTCTCTGGAATACTGGGTCACCCGCCTTCGCGGGTGACGACACCGAGAAAGCAACTGACCATGAGCGAAACGGCTCACATCGAGCGCCCCACGCCCAGCATCGTCCCCGCACCGCCCCTCCTCGCCGTGCGCAACATCGAGGTCGTCTACGACGACGTCATCCTGGTGCTGCGCGGCCTCAGCCTCGACGTGCCTAAGGGCGCGATCGTGGCGCTGCTCGGGGCCAACGGCGCCGGCAAGTCCACGACGCTGAAAGCGATCTCGGGTCTGCTCAAGACCGAGGATGGCGAGGTCACGCGCGGCCAGATCCTGTTCGAGGGCGAGCCCATCGCCGGCATCGATCCCGACAAGATCGTCCGCCGCGGCATTTTCCAGGTGATGGAGGGCCGGCGCATCGTCGCCGACATGACGTCGCTGGAAAACCTCAGGCTCGGCGCCTTCACCCGCAGGGATCGTGAGGTCGATGCCGATCTCGACATGGTCTTCAATTATTTCCCGCGCCTGAAGGAGCGCACGGGCCTTGCCGGCTATCTCTCCGGCGGCGAGCAGCAGATGCTGGCAATCGGCCGCGCGCTGATGGCACGCCCGAAGATGATCCTGATGGACGAGCCGTCGATGGGCCTGTCGCCGCTGCTGGTGAAGGAGGTGTTCTCCATCATCCAGAAGATCAACCGCGACCTCGGCGTCACCATCCTGCTGGTCGAGCAGAACGCGCGCGCCGCGCTGTCGGTGGCGAGCCACGGCTACATCATGGAACAGGGCAAGGTCGTGCTCGACGGCACCGCCGAGGAATTGCGCGACAACGAGGACGTCAAGGAATTCTATCTTGGCGGCGCCGGCGACCAGCGCAAGAGCTTCAAGAACCTCAAGAGCTTCAAGCGGCGCAAGCGCTGGCTTTAATTCTCAACCGAGCACCTGCTCCGCTTCCGTGACCGCACAGAGAACATGATAGAACGAGGACGCAGGAATGGTGTCGATCAGCGATTTGCCGTCGCCGTCGAACTGGTCGTACCAGCCGCCGCGCACGGGATGGCTGAGATAGTAACGTTCGAGCCGCACCAGCGCCGCGCGCGCTTCCTCCGCCGCGCCCGCCTCGCCGGACTCGGCCTGCGCGATCCACGCTTTCGCAATCTCGGTTTGCGGCCACAGCCGGCGCGTCGCGCGACGGGTGTTGCCGGCATCGTCGCCTTCGTCGACGAGACAGCCGGTGGCCGCATCGCGATAGCGCAGCGAGGTCGCAAGCAGTTCTGCGCGCCGCGTGCCCGTCGGGCAGCCCGTGATGCGTTCAAACCCTTTCAGCAGCCAGACCCATTCCGCCTGATGGCCCGGCTCGACGCTGACGGGCTCGATTTTCGACCAATCCTCCTCGAAATACTCCGTGAGGATGCGCTTCTGCTTGTCGTAGAGATTGGCGAGGAACAGGGCGAAGAATTCGCCGGCTCTGTTCTGGAACGACAGATCGTGGGTGGCGTCGAAACACGCGATCATCGCCTCGAACAGATGCATGTGCGGGTTTTGCCGGCGCGGCAGCGAGACCGGCAGGCCTTCGTGCACGCCGCCGTGCGGCGAGCGCAGATGGCCGTCGAGGAAAGCAAGCAGCGCGTCGATCTCGGCGCGGACCTGCGCGTCCCGGTCGAGCGAATAGACAGTCGCCAGCGCAAACAGGATGAAGGCGTGATCGTAGGCATCTCGCCGCGCATCCAGCACCGCGCCATCAGGCGTCAGCCGGTGCACATAGCCGGGCTTGCCGTCGGGCGCCTTCGCTTTTGCCAAGAGGTGTTCGAGTCCCTTCAGCGCGATGGCGCGGCCTTGCGGGTACCACCCCATCTGCGCCGCCTTGGCGTAGCAATAGATTTGCCGCGCCTGCACGAACACGCGACGCGGCGCGGCCGCGTCAGCTGTGCCGTCGCGGTGCAGGCGGTCGATGAAACCGCCCGTCCGATGGTCCCAGCCGACGGTCGACCACAGCGGGATCGCGTCCTCGATCATGTGGCGCCTCAGGCGCGCGACGACCCCAGCCGTCTCCTCCACCGGAATGATGCCCTCGTCCGCCATCGCGCCCTCCCCGCGCCCAGTCAATGGCCGTCTGATACCCATGCGAGCGGCTGCGTGCAACGGATGCCAACCCGGAAAGATCTGCCATGACCGCCCATTACGACACCCTCGAGACGCGCGAGCATGCGGCGCGCGAGGCCGATTTGTTCGCCCGCCTGCCGGAGGTGCTGAGCAGCGCCATGGCCGCACCGGCCTATGCCGAGCGGTTCAAGGGCATCGATCCGGCCTCGGTGACATCCAGAGCGGCGCTGGCCCGCCTGCCGGTGCTGCGCAAGTCGGAACTGCCGGCCCTGCACAAGGCCTCCCAGCCCTTCGGCGGCTTCGTCGCTGCGGCGCCTGGGTCGTTCGCACGCCTGTTCACGTCCCCGGGCCCAATCTTCGAGCCGGAAGGACGCCAGGCCGACCCCTGGCGCGGCGCCCGGGCACTGTTTGCCGCCGGGTTCCGGCCCCAGGACATCGTGCTCAACACATTCAGCTATCACCTCACCCCCGGCGGCTTCATCTTCGATTCCTCCGCACGCGCGCTCGGCTGCGCCGTGATTCCCGCCGGTCCCGGCAATACCGAGCAGCAATTCGAGCTGATCGAGGCCTACCGCCCCGTCGGCTACAGCGGCACACCTGATTTCCTGAAGATCCTGCTCGACGCCGCAGTGACCGCGGGCCGCGACGTCTCCTCGATCAAGCGCGCGCTGGTGTCGGGGGCAGCATTCCCGCCCTCCCTCCAGGCCGAGATCAAGGCGCGCGGCATCGACGCCTACCAGGCGTTCGGCACCGCCGATCTTGGCCTCATCGCCTTCGAGACCGAGGCCCGCGATGGCATGGTCGTCAACGAGGATCTGATCATGGAGATCGTCAAACCGGGCACCGGCGAGCCGGTGGCGCCGGGCGATGTCGGCGAGATCGTCGTGACCTCACTCGATCCGCATCATCCCTGGATTCGGCTGGCACTCGGCGACCTCACGGCTTCCCTGCCAGGCACGAGCCCGTGCGGGCGCACCAATATGCGCATTAAGGGCTGGATGGGCCGCGCCGACCAGACCACCAAGGTCAAGGGCATGTTCGTTCGCCCCGAGCAGATCGCCGAGATCGGCAAACGCCATCCCTTGCTTGGAAGGCTGCGCCTTGTCGTGACCCGCCAGGGCGAGGCCGATGCGATGACGCTGAAGGCTGAGACGGGCGCATCAGACGATGTGCTGCGTAAAGATGTCGCCGACAGCTTGCGGGCCGTGACCAAGCTCGGCGGCGCCGTCGAGCTGGTCAGCCCAGGGGCGCTCCCGAACGACGGCAAGGTGATCGCGGACGAGCGGTAGTCCCCCTTTCGAATGTTGCCCAACGAGTAAACATGAAGAACGAGCCGGAACCATCTCAAAGTCCAAAATAGACGAGCGATAAATCCTGCTTTTTGCCAATATGGGTACGATCCTCATTATTCATCCCCCGAGCTCCTTCGCGTACGGCCGGTCGAGCTAATGCTCCACTTAGCAATCAAGCGCCCCGTAGGTCGTGAGCATCACGCCCTCAACCCTATGTTCCCGTGCCTCCGGGACGCCGCCCTAACTGAAGACTAAAACCGATCAGCCAACAACGGGGCAATGAACCTATGGAGATTTGATCCATCGAACAGATAGGCCGCAATTCCGGCCGCTTGCGCCGCAGCAAGGTCGCTCTGCTTGTCGCCGATCATGAAGCTAGCATTGATATCTACTGCGTACCGCTCAACCAACGCCCCAATCATTCCTGGTTGAGGCTTACGGCAGTTGCAGAGCACACGATATCGCTCAATCACGGCATCGGGATGGTGGGGGCAGAACTCGAACGCATCGATATGCGCACCCACAATAGCGAGTTCACGCGACATCCATTCGTGCAAATTGCGAACATGCCACTCCTCATAAAATCCCCTTGCGATTCCTGATTGGTTCGTCACGACAAACGCAAAGTAACCGGCGTCATTGACTGCCTTTACCGCCTGTTGGGCTCCTTTTATCCACCGGATCTTGTCCGGATCAAAAGCATAGCCATCGTCCTCGTTGAGGACGCCATCACGATCAAAGAAAACTGCTGGACGCCTCAAAGATCACTCACCCAAGTTGGAGGGAATACCGCCGATCTTCCGACAATCATTGCTCCATTTCAACAGCTCGCGCGGTTAAAAGCATCTTTGTCTGCCCGCGTCTCCTGTACCCTGCTGTTCTCCGGGGCGCAAAATTGCCTTCGTCTTGTTCGCTTTGTTGCTGGTCAACCTTCGTCCTTGCCTTTAAGCGCGTGACAACAGGGACCATGCCCGTTGTAAGCCGAACTGCTGCAGAAAGTACTGACACTCGCCTGCGGCTGGAGCAAACTGAGTCTACCGGGCGCCAACTCTGATTATCGCGCCGGTAGCTCGCCTAGCGGACGCAGGCCTCTGCGCAGTGCGGCATGTACAGCCGCTTGTTCTTGCGTGGGAGATACCGGTGACGACGGTTCAAACGAATGGCGCAGACGAGTCAAATCAAATCATCAGGTTCAACCCAAATGACCGCCGCATTCATCGGCGGCTCGGACGCCCGGATCATCATGGGGGGATGGCCAAGAGAGCCTCATCCGATTGTGGCGCGAGAAGCGCGGCGAAACGGAGCCGCAGGATTTCTCGGACAATCTGATCGTCCAGCTCGGGACTATGACAGAGGTCTTGAATCGCACCTGGTATGGGCGAGCGGTCCCACGGTGAAGGACATCCAGAATCGTATTCGCCATCCCGTCCACAAATACATGGCGGCGATCCTGATGGGACCGTCGAGCAGGCCGGCGCCGTCTTCGAAGCCAAGTTCATGCTGCGCTGGGCGTTGTTGAGGAAGCTGCGGCCGAGCAACACATGGCGCAGCAGCACAACATGTGGGTCACCGCATCCCGCAGCGCCGTTCCCTCCATCATCACCGGCGGCAGCATAATGGTCGAGATCAAAATCCAGGCCGATCCGCTGTACCAACATCTTCTCGTCACCGCCGAAAAGAAATTCTGGCTGTGCATCCTGGGCGGTGAACGTGAACAAAGCTTTGACGGTTGAGACCAATAAAGTGATCGAAGCAGACCAGCGCGAGCGCCGTCTCTGGCAAACAATGCAACCACCGTCCAAGTAATAAGAGTATGGAAGGTTCTGATCAAATAGTCTTCGAAGTGACTGACCTTCAAAAGCGATGACGGCCCACGATGGATTGAGCGGGAGTAACCGCTCTATTACCCGAGCGACAGATATGCTCCGTACGCCTGCTTCAGACCGTCCATGAGGGAGGTCTTCGCGCGCCAGCCGAGCCTTTCAAGGCGGCTGACATCGAGTAGCTTGCGCGGCGTGCCGTCTGGCTTAGTGGTGTCAAAAGCGATCTCACCGTTGTAATCGACGATGTCTGCGACGAGTCGGGCGAACTCAGCAACGGCGATGTCCTTTCCGGTACCTATATTGACCAACCCGGCGCCGGAGTAGGTCTTCATGAGGTACACGCAGGCATCCGCCATGTCGTCGACATAGAGGAACTCGCGCCGCGGCGCGCCGGTGCCCCAGACCTCGACGGTCTTTGCGTCCGACAGCTTGGCTTCATGGAAGCGGCGGATGAGCGCGGCAACGACGTGGCTCAATTCAGGATGATAATTGTCGCCAGGCCCGTAGAGGTTGGTCGGCATCACGCTGATGAAGTCGCTGCCATATTGGCTGCGATAGGCTTCCGCCATCTTAAGGCCAGCGATCTTGGCGATGGCATAGGGCTCGTTGGTCGGCTCCAGCGGGCCCGTCAGCACCGCGTCTTCCCGCAGCGGCTGCGGCGCCAGCTTGGGATAGATGCAGGACGAGCCGAGGAACATCAGCTTTTCGGCATGGTTCACATGCGCAGCATGGATCACATTGGTGGCGATCGCGATATTGTCGTAGATGAACTCGGCGCGCAGCGTGTTGTTGGCGACGATGCCGCCGACCTTCGCGGCGGCGAGGAAGATCACCTGCGGCCGCACCTTCGCGAACCAGTCGAACACTTGCGCCTGGTTGCAGAGATCGAGCTCGCGACGCTCGACGGTGACGAGATTCACATCCTCGCGCGCCAGCCGGCGCACGATCGCGCTGCCGACCATGCCGCGATGGCCGGCGACATAGACGCTTTTGCCCTTCAGCTCAAACGGTACGCTTGCCATGAGCCGCTTCCCGTTTGGCCTCGGCCAGATCGCAGGTCATCATCTCGTCGACGAGCTGCGCAAAAGTCCGCCTCGGCTTCCAGCCGAGCACCTTCTGCGCCTTCTTGGCATCCCCGACGAGCAGATCGACCTCGGTCGGGCGGAAATAGGTCGGATCGATCTTCACCACCGTCTTGCCACTGATGGCATCGACGCCGGTCTCGTCGACGCCCTTCCCGCGCCATTCGATGCGGCGGCCGATATGGGCGAAGGACAGCTCCACCATCTCGCGCACCGAGCGCGTCTCGCCGGTGGCGAGTACGAAATCATCGGGCTTGTCGGCCTGCAGGATCATGTGCATGCCCTCGACGTAATCCCTGGCATGGCCCCAGTCGCGCTTGGCCTCGAGATTGCCGAGATAGAGCGTCTGCTCCAACCCAACCTCGATCCGGGAGACGCCGCGAGTGATCTTGCGGGTGACGAAGGTCTCGCCTCGGATCGGGCTCTCGTGGTTGAACAGGATGCCGTTGGACGCGAACATGCCGTAGGCTTCGCGGTAGTTTACCGTGATCCAGTAGCCGTAGAGCTTGGCGACGCCATAGGGCGAGCGCGGATAGAACGGCGTGGTCTCCTTCTGCGGGATCTCCTGCACGAGGCCGTAGAGCTCGGAAGTCGAGGCCTGGTAGAACCGCGTCTCCTTTTCCATGCCGAGAATGCGGATCGCCTCCAACAGGCGCAGCACGCCGACGGCGTCGGCGTTAGCAGTGTATTCCGGGCTCTCGAAGCTGACGGCGACGTGGCTCTGGGCGGCGAGATTGTAGATCTCGGTCGGCCTTATCTGCTGCATCAAGCGAATAAGGTTGGTCGAATCCGTCATGTCACCGTAGTGCATCAGGAAAGGCACGTATCCGACATGCGGGTCTTTGTAGAGATGGTCCACGCGCACGGTGTTGAAGGACGACGAGCGCCGCTTGATGCCGTGCACGGTATAGCCTAACGACAGCAGATACTCAGCGAGATAGGCCCCGTCTTGACCCGTCACGCCGGTGATTAAAGCGACCCGTTTGGTCATGGCCTACCCTGTTCCCGCGCATCTGAGATAAAACAGGCGCGACGAGGCGCCAGCGAAGCATGTTCACGTCCGTCTTTTTGGACAGATCACCATTCGCACGTCAAGCCCCGGCGCTCGGCGTCTGTCAAACGACTGCAAGCTGTTTGGAAACAGTGACATGGCCGCGGGCCACAGGCCACGTCACGAGCGAACGGAAGGCCTTCCAAGGCCATTCTGAACCGCGCTCCCCGTGTCTTGCCGCCCCAGGCCTCCGCCCAGTTCCTGAGCGGCTCCTGGGCTAGCTGGCCGCCCAGCAGGACAGTGACGGGCTACTCGCCTGGGCCAAGGCGGCCTGCCCCTCAAGAACACTCTTCTGGAGGCCGACGCCCGTACCGTCGAGGCAGCCTACAGAAGCGCATGGAGGGTCCTCGCCGGTCTAACCGAAGCAGAGCAGCCGCTCGACTAAGGGAACGATCCACCTACGGCCACCCAGCTTCCCGGCCCGGCATCCGACGAAGTTCATCCAGCCGATACTCAGTTTCAAAAGCATGCCGAGCCCGCCTTCCCAAGGAGCCGCCCCGTCGGTCGCGCAGTCGGCGCGGTCCCCCTCGGGATCACGCCGACGCGGGTCGTAACTCCGGTCGGGCTACGCCCTCCCTACGTCACGAGCCCCGCGAAACTCTCTCACCATGATTGACCATGCCTTCCATCGTGATCGCCGCGCGACAAACATTGAGGCGCAAGGTCAGCGACGAGTTCACCATCCCGGTCTTCCACCATCTCGCCCGCCACCGCTTTAAACCGCGCAAACTTCACCGCTCTGCCGGCACCGCCGAGAAGACAAAGAAATTGAAAGTATTTGAACACGGCAAGCGCGAACAGCGAGATTGAGATCGCGATCCAGAGAATGGCTTCCTGCCCGTTGGGTCTTTGAACCGCTCAATCAGGATGGCGGCTACGTAGTTCGCCAGCGAAATGACCAACAGCGGGGAAATGAAACGCCGGTCCCACGACCCATAAAAAGACGTAGCTGGCAATCAGGATGATCAAGTTTTGCAGGCGGACCGCTCTCCTGACCAGTTGTCGAGTTGCGGCTGAGTCTGCGGAAAAGCGTTCCCGAAGCAACCCCCGCGTCTTGTGGGGCCCTGAAAAGCCTCTGGCGTCGCGCGAGCGAATGGTGCTACCGGCAGGGACAGAGCAGGCGTTGGCGTGCCCTTCCTCGCACGTCGCCCAGGCGAAAAAGCTCTTCCGGTTCTGCAAGCGCGGCCGGCTCTACAAGATGCTGTACCTGGCACTGCACCGAGCCAAGGTAGTGCTGCCCGCCGCATGCGCGGCTTCCACATCTTCTGCCACACGTATGGCCCGTGGATGCATCGCTATGGTGGACTTGACACGCGCGGACTTACCCGGACAGGGCGGTGGGAGAATCCGGACTCGGCGGAGGCCCGGCAGCTTGTTGCCGGTGCCAACGACCAAGTCCCGCGCATTGAAGCGGCCATAGCTCAGATCCAGCCGGCGTCCGCCGGGAATCGCCGCCGATTTGGCACAAAAATCCATTCCCTTTTGGAAGCACTTGTGCACGCTTCCAGTTGCTGAACAAATGTCCCTCATTGGGGGCATACGATTGTCATTTTGCCGGCGACGGCCTCACGCAACGCTTTCGAGCAATGCTGAATCTGCTGAGATCAAAGTCGGCGTGAACAAATCCGGTCAAGCGATCATATGGATCACCGGAGAAATTGTTCCCGGCGATGCGGAAGGTTTTCGCAGTCCGCTCGCCACGCAAACGATGCCGGAAAATTCGTTGCTGACGTGAGACTGGCTTCTCTGGCGGTAATTTGCTGGAAGGAGCGAAGATTGCCGACGCTATAAGGATTGGCAAGACATCCATCGCTCAAGCATTTCAAGCGCCATCGCCTCCCGTCATGGTGCCAATCCTCTTGCGTGATGTACAAACTACGGGCAATAAATCACGGAGGCGCCACCCAAGCCGAGACCAAAATGACCCAGCAATTCGAGTTGAGCAGCCCCAAGAATTTCCTGTAAGTCGCAGAGAACAGCAATGGGGTGCTCGGTCCGACCTCGGTCGAGTTGGCAGCTTGTCTAAGGTGCACGACAGCTATGGAAGGAAACAGAAGTGCGTGATGAAATTAGGATTGGCGTCGTTGGACTCGGCTACGTTGGGTTACCGATTGCTGTTGCGTTCGCACGCGCGGGATTTCAAACTGTAGGCTTCGACATAAACCCGCAACGCATAGATGAGCTCGTCAGAGGTTACGACCGGACCAGAGAAGTTGAGTCAGGCGATCTCGCAGAAGCCGATGTGGTCTATTCGAACAACGTTCGGAGTCTAGCGGCGACAAACTTTTTCATCGTGACTGTTCCGACTCCCTTGGATCACGCCAAGCGGCCTGATCTCAGCATGTTGTATCGCGCTTCGGAGTTCGTCGGCTCGGTGCTTTCCCGGGGCGATATCGTTGTCTATGAGTCAACTGTGTATCCTGGTGTCACGGAGAATGAATGTGCGCCCTATCTGGAGAAAGCATCCGGGTTGGTAGCAGGTAGAGATTTTTTTCTTGGCTACTCGCCTGAGCGGATAAATCCTGGCGATAAAGAGCATCGCTTCGAAAGCATCGCCAAGATAGTTGCCGGTCAGAATCAAAAGACCTTGGAAACGATGACGCGCGTCTATGGCGCGGTCATTAACGCACCTATCCATGAAGCGCCAAACATCATGACCGCCGAAGCGGCAAAGGTCATCGAGAACACACAACGCGACCTGAACATCGCGTTGATCAACGAACTGTCGCTGATCTTTAAACGCCTTGGTATCGACACGGGTGACGTGCTGGCGGCCGCAAAAACAAAATGGAATTTTCTGCCCTTCTCGCCAGGCCTGGTCGGCGGACACTGTATCGGCGTCGATCCGTACTACCTGACCCACATGGCAGAGCAGATCGGCTACCACCCGGAAGTCATACTTGCAGGGCGCCGCGTAAACGATTCCATGAGTAAGTCCTTAGCTGACGAATGCGCTCGTGTGATGATGATGAAGAAACTTGGGCAGCCGCTGACAGTGACGATCTTGGGGTTGGCATTCAAAGAGAACGTGCCTGACATACGAAACAGTCGCGTTGGAGATACGGTGAAAGAGCTTGAAAAATACGGGATCAACGTCCAGGTGCATGACCCCGTTGTAGATCGGCTCGAGGCAATGAAGGAATACGACTTGAGTCTTTTTGAGTTTGATGATCTTGCCCCGGCCGATGCGGTAATCATTGCCGTCCCGCACAAGATCTTCAGTGAGTATGGATGGCGTCGCGTCTCCAGCCTGCTCAAGCTGGCCGATCAAGGCATTGTCTTCGATTTAAAAGGCATGTTGCCGCGGAGTGATGTGCCTAGCGGAGTCCATCTCTCCCGCCTTTGACGGATGATCTGGTTGAATGTCTGTGCAGTCTGAGATGGCCATTGGACGTCAAATGCAGTTGGGGCGACTTGGAAAACACTGCGCGCCTGTTTCTTTCTCTCTGGAAGAGCAGAGCCTGAATTGTTTGAGCCCTGAGAAGCGATCTTTCATTTTTTTAATAGTGCTTCTCCACATCTTCTTCTTCTGGTTGCAGGGCGCGGTCATATGGGCGGATGCGTCAAGCTACATCAATATATCTGATGCGCTCTTAACCTCACAGCGTGGCGCCGGCATCATCACGGGGGAGCCCCTTTGGTGGCACAACTACGTTCCATTAGGCCTGCCGCTGCTTTGGAACGCCTTGGCGTTGTTGCCAGTCAGGCTGATCTGGCCTTGCCTTGCGGTCGGACAACATGCAATTGCCGCTTCTGCACTCGTCTATTGCACCCGATCCTTTTACTCTACCTGGCCGTCAAGATGGTTTGCTGTTGCGGCGGTGGCGCTTTGTCTCATTCCATTCTATCAATCGATGCATAATGCGCTTTTGACGGAGTCGCTATCTTCGTCGTTTTTGCTAATATCTTTGGGAACATCGGTCGGCGCGATCAATAGCCGAATCATGAGCGCTCGAGCTTCGGTTCTCTTCTGCATTTGCATCTCCTTCGCAACTCAATTGAGAAGCACCGTAGCAGTATTCTGTCTTGGCATCGCTTGCGCGACCCTTATTCGGCAAGGCCGGCTGCTCTCCGCGAATCTTGCGACATTCAGTTTGGTTTTCATCTTCGGCATTTTGCTTTTCCCGTCCATCAGAGCACTTGATGGAGGCGAGTTCATTTTTCCCCGACTGGGTCCAAGCAAGTTGTGGGCGGGGCTGTATGCAAATCCCAATCCTAGCCCGGAATTGACCCAGAGATTTAGAAGCTACCAGTTGCCACCCTCGATCAGTGCGGAAAGGCTGCTCAAGGAGGGAGCTTCGTTTGGCGACGTTACGACTATCATGCGCTCCTGGATTGTTGCCGGTGCCTCCAACACAGAAGCCATAGGCAAAATCGAGGACATGGGCCGGGCGCTGATTGCCGACGGCTATCGACCTCGACTGAACTCGATCGGCTACGGTCTTTCTTCGAGCGGTTTCAATTTTTATCTTTTAGCTCTTCCAGCCGACTATGAGATTTTCCGCGGCTTCAATGGCATGAAGCTCTTTGCGCATGAACGCAATCACTACCTTTACCTGTCCTGGGTTCGGCCAAACGTTAGCGCCTTCGACAGTCAAATCGCTGAGTTCTTTGAGAAGGATGACAAGTCCGAACTTCACCGGCTGTTTGCTGCATCGATGAAGCCATACTTCAGAAGCCAGCCGACTTACCTTCATTTTATCATGGGGTTGGTCGCATATATTCCGCTTGACCTCTTCTTTCTCCTTTCATTAGCGGCATCGGCGGTTCTCCTGAGAAAGGACGTTTTGCTAGGCTCGATATTTCTCGGGATACCGCTGATCAATATCTACATCACGGGAAGCTCATTGTTCGCGGACGTCCGCTATAGTTACGCTTTGCTCGGGTCCTTCGTTTTTTCCATAGCAACTTGCGTTGCCCTTTTGCCTCTGCCTCCAACGCCGGTTCTTCTTCAGATCTCCGCGATCGTTAAGAGGAACTTTTCATTTGCCAGGAAGGTGGTGGAATTGCGGAAGTAGTCCAATTCCGACTGAAGGCGCTCGCTCGCTGGAGCCTGCAGGTATGACTCGAACACTGCGTACAGGCCGCCGATCGTCCGTTGCTCCACCCGCGCCATTTGGCGTACAATACTGAAGGACGCTAACGGCTCCGGATGAAAGTTCAGGGCGGCCCAAAGCAAAGTTATGCTTGGGGCGGGCTTTGGAAGCCAAGACAATATCGAGGGCACGAACCCTGAGTTCGTGATGTCACAGATGCCGACGCTGATAACCGGCGCAGCTGGTTTTATTGGATATCACACCGCCCACCGTCTGTTGGAGGCAGGTCACGACGTCGTTACGATCGATAATGTTTGCGATTATTATGATGTGAATTTGAAAAGAGCCAGACTAAGCCGGCTTTCTGCCTTTCGGAATTTTCACTTTGTAGAAGCGAATCTCGAAGATTGCGCCGCCGTTTCGGGCTTGTTTTCAAAGTTCAAGCCGGAGAAGGTCATCCATTTGGCGGCCCAGGCTGGCGTGCGCTATTCCCTGGAAGCACCACATGCTTACATCAACTCAAATATCGTAGGCTTCTTGAACATATTGGAGGGCTGTCGCCACAACGGCGTCAAGCATCTCGTATTTGCATCGTCTTCGTCCGTATACGGCGCAAATAGCAAGATGCCGTTTTCCGTCAGCCATAACGTTGATCATCCTCTCAGCCTCTACGCGGCGACCAAAAAATCCAATGAGCTAATGGCGCACTCGTATGCCCATTTATACAATCTGCCTGTAAGCGGATTGCGATTCTTCACCGTGTACGGTCCTTGGGGTCGGCCGGATATGGCTCTGTTTCTCTTTACGCGCAGTATTATTTCCGGAACGCCCATCGACGTATTCAACAACGGGCAGCACGAGCGAGACTTCACCTATATTGATGATATTGTCGAAGGCGTCGTTCGGGTTGCAGACAAGATTGCAACGCCCAGTGCGGTCCGAAATTACGAGGCGCCCGATCCGGCAACTTCATCGGCGCCCTACCGAATTTACAATATTGGAAACAGAAATCCGATTAAGCTGACTTCATTTATCGAGTGTATCGAGGCGAAAATCGGCAGGAAGGCCATTAAACGATTTCTTCCGATGCAGCCGGGCGACGTAGCCAGCACATATGCCGACGTTGATAGTCTCGTTGAAGCAATAGAATTTCAACCGAAGACCTCGATTGAAGAGGGAGTCGGGAAATTCGTCGATTGGTATTTAAGCTACTATAGGCCCGACCAGTCCGCCTAACCAGGTTGCGAGGGGCTGCCAGGAGTTTTCATCGTACTCCGGTCACACTCCAGCTGTAGCCGTGCCGGTGATGGGTAGAACGTTCGTGAAGCCGTTGCTCTCCAACAGGCTCCGCGCCTCGTCTTCGCTATAGTACTTAGCGTATGCTGGATTGAGCTGGTCATAGATCACCAGGCGACGCTTATCCGGGGGCAGCCGGCGATAGACCTTTTGCATATATTGGCGCATCGGAAGCGGCAGGATTCTCGAAGCCGCGGTGTACGACATCGCAATGAAGTCCAAGACGTGGCACAGAATGGCCAACAGGCGATGAGGCATTCTCTTGGTGGCAGCTCGCAAGGGCTCGAACAGCGCCAAGTATATGCCATTGCCTTCCCGACCGTAGAGCCAAATGAAAATCACGCCTCCCGGTCTCAGCGCGCGTCTCGCCGCCTTAACGATCGGTCCGGGATCCTCGACGTGATGCAGCACGCCGATCGATACCACGAGGTCGAAATCACGATCCTGCGGAATGGCCGTCCCGTCGCAGCGTATCACCTCGACCCGGCTAGCGCGATCCGCGGTGTTGGCAGCGACAATAGCGAAGGATTCCGAGGGCTCAAGTGCGGTCACGTGCGCGGCGCCGGCATCCAGCAGCATATTTACTATTCGGCCAGTACCGGACCCGATATCCACAACAGTGCGTCCGCGCACATTGGCGAGGCTCAGTAGCGGCTCGCAGATATCGGCAAAGAGTCCGAGCGAGCCATAATAGCCGGAATTGTCGGTGTAACGGGTCCATTGATCGCCGAAATCGGCAATCGTCCGCTGACCGACGTCCGGCTTGGATTTTGCTGAATGCGAGGATGTCATTGCCCGTTTCCCGCTTCCGACGCGCGCCGCGATTTCTGAATCAGGTGCGCGTAGCCAGATAGAGATAGTTCATTCCATAGACAAACCGCTTCACCGAAACCTCCCTGAAGCCGGCTTGCTCAAGAAGCTGTAGCATCTCAGTCTTGTCTATTCCCATGACCTCGCCTTCGGCAACGTCGCGGTGCTTGTCTTCGCTGTACCACCAGATGGCATGGCCAACATCGCCGATCAGCCGCCCGATCATCGTCGCTACCAGCAAACCGCCGGGCTTGAGCACACGATGCGCTTCCTTCAGAGCACCGATCCGCTCAGGGATATGATTGAGGCATGCAACAAAGGCGACTGTATCGAAGCTTTCCGCTTCGAACGGAAGACTGTCCGAGGATGCGATCTTTAGCGTATCCCCGCCCCAGTCGACGACATCGACGCCGACGCTGTCGTCCGCGCCGGCGTCATCCTTGGCTGAGCGGAGCAGCCTATGTCGATAGAGACGTATCAGCGCATTGTCGCCGGCGCCGATGTCGAGAACCCGTCCCCTGAGCTGCGGCAACACGGCGGCATAGCGCTCGGCCCGCAGCGACGTCAGGTGCAGGCGTTCATTCTGTGAATCCGGCAGCAGCACCATCCGCAGGGGAGCACCGGCTAGGTCCCATGCTGACTGCAGCAAGCTCTTGCGCGGGGCGAGCGCCCAGTTGGGCGGGAGAGTTCCATCATGTGTCGTCGCATTGGGATTCATGGCTGAACCCGTGTCCCTTTCGCTATGGCCGATCATTTCATCCCCGGCGCGATCGTCTTCCCTCGCAATGCTTGCAGCAGCGGCCCGGCAAAAATCACTCCTGGGACACTGGCCGCCAGATTGCAAAGACCTATGCTCAAGCTGAGGGCGACCGCATCGGAGTCGACCAGAACGTCACTAGGCACGAGCGAAGCGGCGAACGCAATCTCGCGCGAGCAATCCAGCATAGAAGATATGAACAACCTGCGAAAGATAGATGGCCGGCGTCGTCGTGAACGCGCCCCGGAGCGGAATGCGCAAGCCGAGCCCGAGCAGCAACAGCATCGCTGCGAACAGGCCGGTGCTGCCGGCCGCCTAGGCCGCCCAGCGGAGGAGATGTATAACATCGTCGGCTTCGACCTCAAGGCCATCAGAAGGTCTAAGCCAAGCCACCAGCCGAGGCTACGGCACGTGGCGATATGTCCCAAAAACCGTCGCGCGGCTTCCGCTGCGGACTTGAGGAACCGCACGTGCAAGGTCAAGCCGAAGGCAGCGACTCCGAGAAGCACGAACAGCCCGCCAAAGGTCGCGACCTGAGCCATGACGATCCGCCAGGGCCAGTGCATCGAGATTTGCAGCGGAAGCAAGAGCAGTCCAAAAAGCGCGAATCCGGCCACCGCCAGCGCGCGATCCGCGATCACGCCCTCCACCGCCTTGCCGACCGGCATTTTTAGGAGCTTGCGCGAAACCAGCGCGCGCATGGCATCCGCCAGCGCGCCGAAGGGGACAAAATGCGAGCTGAAGAGCGTCAGGAGGTTGAGCTTGAGCAACGGGAAGTAATGCACCGGACCGTCGGAACAAAGGGTTTGGAGCATCGACTGATAGCGCAGGGTTGCGACTGCGATGCTCAGCAACATCAGCATCTCGGCGGCGACGAAGAAGCTCGGCCGCATCGCCGACAATTACCGCAACGCCTGGCTCGAACGACCGCGTATGACACCAGCCAGAGTAGCAACGAGGTCAATAGCAGCGGCGCGGCGGATCGCCCGACCTTCAAGACATGGCTTCTCAAGACAGTCCCGGTGGTAATTTCGCTTCGCGGTCCTTTGCAAGCGGCAGCGCGCGATAGGGTGCGGTGGTCTCGTATTGGACGAGGCGCATCTGGCTGAGCTGGTCGGCGATCAGCCCCAGCATGCCGATGAGAAGGCCGGCGAGCATCAGAAAGACGCCGAACGTGGGAAACCCTTCGCCGTGCAGGATTGCCAGGGTCGCGCCGTAGACCGCGCCGATGCTGAACATTGCCAACGCGAAGGGCAGGAAAATCCGCATCGGGGCGAACATCATGATCACTCGCATCACCAGCAGCAGACTGGCAAAGCCCGCGCGGAGGGTGACCTTGCTGGTTCCGATGCGGGCGGCGAGCTCCACGGGATGGTATCCGATGGGATAACCGCGCTCGAGCATCACCAGCAGGCTCGTCATCGACGCGCTGTAACCATTCGGAAGCAACGGCAAATATCGACAGATCACCTCAGCGCGGAACACGCGAAGCCCGCAGTTCATGTCGCGACCGCCGCGGAACCCGAGCGACCGGGCGAGCATCAGGATCACCGCCTTGCCGACGCCGCGGACCGCGGAGGCGCCGCCCGATATTCGCTGGCCGATCACCGCCGCCAGACTGCCCTGGCGAATGGCACCTATCATCGAAACTAGATCGCTGACGCGATGCTCGTTGTCGGCGTCGAACCAGGCAACCAGCGGACGACTGGCGTGGGCCATGCCGGTTTTCAGCGCCGCTCCGTATCCCCGGTTGAAGCCATGCCGCATCAGGGTCACGTTCGGATATTTTTCGACAACCTCGGCAGTGCTGTCGGTCGAGCCATCATCGACGACGATGATTTCGGCGCCCGGCAGTGTAAGCGAAAGCTGCTCCAGAGTCGGACCAATCCCGCCCGCTTCATTGAACGCCGGAATGATGACTGAAACGTCTTCGAACGGTCCCAAAATTGCTTCCTAAATTTGGCTCGGAAAGCACTGCTAGACATTGGCCGTTGTTCGCCACGTCGCCAAGGTAAGCAAGGTCCAGAGGGTGTAACTATAACGGGAATTTCCGTCAACGTGCTCTCGCCAGAGCTGCCGCACGGCATCCGGCCGCAGGAAGGGCGCCAGACAATCAGCCTCCTTGTCCAGCAGCCTTTCTCCAAGCGACCTCAGGCCATGGCGCAGATAGTTTGCCACCGGAATATTGAAGCCCTTTTTAGTCCCCCGTGTCAGGTCCTTTGGCAGACCGTGTCTCTCGAGATAGGCGCGCAGAATGCGCTTGTCCGGACCGCGAAGCGGACTGATCACCGCCACGTCGAGGCCATTGGCGAATTCCATAATGCGCCGGTCGAGGAACGGCACCCGCACCTCAACGCCGTGCGCCATGCTCATCGAATCGGTCTTCATCAGCATGTCCCCAGGAAGATAGTAACGCTGATCAGCCTCTAGGGCCCGGTCTGCCGCAGAGCCTTCGGTGCCGAGTGCCGCGGCATATTCGTCGAGGGCGTCAGCCTCGCGATCGATGTCCTTCATCCCGATGCCATAGAGGGTATCGATCTGTTCGGGAAATAGATATCGCCGCCATTGCGGGTGTGGCCGCGCGCCGCCGTTCGCCACGCCGGCGAGCAATCGCGCGAATTTTTCCGCGGCCCCCACCTTAGCCTGGCTAGCAGCCGCTTTCGCAAACAGCGCTTCTGAAAGATGTTGCATCGCGAATTTCGGAAACAAAGGCCCCACGGCCGTTGCAAGGCGGGTGGCGCGATAGGTTTCATAGCCGGCGAAGAACTCGTCGGCGCCATCACCGGTCAGCAGGACGCGGACTTCGCGGCCGGCCTTCTGGCAAAGCGAATAAAATGCCAAAGCGCTCGAATCGGCCAGCTGGCCATCGACCTTGGCGACAACGTCCAGAAAGCGAACCTCGATATCATCCTCGGTATCGATTGAAACCAAACGCTGGCGTAGATTGGTGTGTCTGGCGGTGACCGCGGCGAGTCCACTTTCGTCAAAGGCGGCTTCGCCGAAACTGGCGGTATAGGCCGACAGGTCCGAGCGACCAGGCAGCGCGGTGGCGATCAGCGCGCTATCGATTCCGCCGCTCAACAACAGAGCGACCGGCACGTCGCTGATGAGTTGATCATCAACCACCTCGGGCCAGAGCTGGTCGAAACGGGAAAGGGCTTCTTCGAAGCTCACGATCTTGGTGTGCCGCTTGGGTTGCCAAAAATGTTCGACGCGCCAACCTTTCCGGTCCGCGACGAGCGTGCTGCCGGGCGGCAGCGGCTGGATCCCGTCGATCAGGCTGCGCGCCGGTCCGGGATAGCCCTGCGCAAAGAACCGATGCAGGCTATGCGGTGAAAGTTGCCGCGGCTGATCTTGCAGCGCCAGCAGAGCTTTAATCTCGCTTGCAAACCGCAAGGACCGCCCAACGAACGAAAAATAAAGAGGTTTGATCCCGATCGGATCTCTCGCCAGAATGAGCCGCTCGTTCTTCTGATCCCAAAGCGCAATCGCGTACATGCCCTCGAATTTCAGGAACGCGTTTTTGCCCCAGAGACGATAACTGGGAGCGATGACTTCGGTATCGCAGCCGGTGTGGAACCTGGCACCCGCAGTGCGGCCGAGCGCTCGCCGAAGTTCAACGTCGTTGTAGAGTTCGCCATTGTAGGAGACGGCGATCTTCGCACCGGGATCGATCATTGGTTGGGCGCCCGCGGGCGACAAGTCCCGGATCGCGAGCCTGCGATGTCCAAGACCGACATGGTCCTCGACCCAGATCCCGGAGCTATCCGGGCCCCTGTGTGCCAGGGTTTCAATCATTTGAACGATGGACTGACGGGCGATGGGTTCACCATCGAAATTAACGATACCGGCAATTCCGCACATTTCAATCGATCGCTTTCGCCCTGAAGCTGCAACCCTTAGCATAGTGGCAAATGTACCGCTAGCGAGAGCAGGTGCGGGATCGGGAAGGATGCCGGGAGCGGCGCTCCTGCAAATCGTGATACACGATGCGATCACCGTGATTCGAGGGTTGGTACGAGAATAAATTAGTTGGTATGGACAGACCGGAAGACCCGTAAAGCTGTCGAGAAGGGTAGAACCCAACAGTGCGAGCCGCAATAATGTGGGCGATTTTGGAAAGAGCCCCGCCAACGTGAACCGGCGGCCTTTGATTTTGTGGGTAATCAAACGTCTGCGAGTCCGTCAGCTAGCCCTGGGTGATAGGCGCTCTTTATCGGAGGGAATCGGATGTTCAAGGAAAACTGGCGAGTAATTTTGGTGACGTTGCTTGCGGCAAACCTCGTCTTCATGGCCCTCCTAGAAATGCAGAGGCTCGCGATATGGCGGACCGAAGAAGCATATTTTAAGCAGATCCAGCAACCATCAACCGAACGATTTGACATCTTGGCCAAGGAATTAGCTGAGGCCAAGAAGAGCGAAACAATGTATCTGGACCTGATCTACAGGGCATTGGCCGAATTGAGCCTTCGCATGACCAAGGTAGAAAAAGCCACGGAAGAAATCCCGGCCAACGTCGCGGAGACAAGAGCAATTCGGGCTGAGGTGGACACGTTGAAAGCTACAGCAGAGCGAGCCGCCACCGCAAAACCATAGTTGTCCAAAGTCAGGCGCTATCGGCTGTGAAACCCTGCCGATGGAGGTTGCTCTGCATCAGTCCAGTGAGCATATCGGTGCGACTGCTGACGCTTTGGTCAACCCCGAGAAGACATGATGCAAGGTAGCGCAAGGTGTAATGGCGTTCAATAAATGTCCTCAAGGAACCTGCTCAGATTGGTCAATTGCGGAGGCTGCTTCACTGACAACCTCGGTCTTGGGCGATCGTCAAAATACGATTTAGCCCTTTCGAACCTGGCGACCGCTGATGGAACGTGGGATTTCAATGGACGTCGCTCTCTTTACGCAAGAGCGTAGCACCGGTAGATCCGAAGTCCGAGACCAGTGAGCTAACGACGCGTCTTTCGCATCTCACCTTGCGCAATTTCCTGATCGCGCTCCACGACCTGCTGGCGACCACGGCGACGCTTTTTGCCGCCATCTATCTGCGATTCGAGGGGGGCGACGGTTTCTTCGACCGCTTGCCGCTGCTGTTCCAGATCCTGCCCTATTTCCTCGCCTTCAGCGTGGTCGTGTTCTTCGTCTTCAACCTGACCACGAGGAAATGGCGCTTCATCTCGCTGCCGGACGCGTTGAACATCATCCGCGTCGCGTCCGTGCTGATGGTCGCCTTGCTCGTGCTCGACTACATCTTCGTCGCCCCCAACGTCCGCGGTGCCTTCTTCCTCGGCAAGATGACGATCGTCCTCTATTGGTTTCTCGAGATCTCCTTCCTCAGCGCGTCACGTATGGCCTACCGCTACTTCCGCTATACACGGGTGCGGCGTCACGCGCGAGGCGGAGATCCCGCACCGACGCTGCTGATCGGCTGTGCCGCGGATGCCGAGGTGCTGCTGCGCGGCATCGAGAGCGGGAAGATCAAGTGCATCTGGCCCGTCGGCGTGCTGTCGCGGGCGACCGCCGATGGCGGCCAGTTCATCGCAACGTGCCGGTGCTGGGGGGCATCGACGACGTCGAGGACGTCATCGCCGACTTCGCCAAGCGCCACAAGCGATCGCGCGCCTCGTCATGACGCCGTCGGCATGCGAGCCGGAAGCTCTCCGGAATCGATCCTGATGCGGGCGCGCAAGCTGGGCGCGATCGTCAGCCGAATGCCCTCGCTGGAGAGCGGCGATACGCCGCGGCTCACGGCCGTCGCGGTCGAGGACACGCTGCTGCGGCCCAGCGAGACAATCGACTACGCCCTCCTTGAAGCACTGATCGACGGCAAGGCGGTGATCGTCACCTGTGGCGGCGGATTGATCGGTCCGAGATCTGCGAGCGCCTCGTCGCCTTCGGCACTGCGCGGCGCCTGATCGTGGAAATCTCGGAGCCGCCGCTCTACGCGATCACGGGAGCGCTCGCCACGCGGGGCGCTTCAGCCGAGATCGAGGGACGGACTGCCTACATTCGCGACCGCGAGCGCATCGCGCGTCTGATGAACGAATTCAGGCCGGACATCATGTTCTACGCCGCCGCGCTCAAGCACGTGCCGATCCTCGATCGCGACTGGAGCGAGGGCGTGAAGACCAATATCTTCGGCTCCGTCAACGTGGCGGATGCCGCCGTTGCCGCCGGCGCCGAAGCCATGGTGATGATTTCGACCGACAAGGCAAACGAGCCGGTGTCCATGCTCGGCCTGATCAAGCGCTTGCTAAGATGTGCTGCCAGGCGCTGGACCACGACCTCGCAGCTGGGGGCGCGCGGCAGCAAGCCGCCGATGCGCCTGATCTCGGTCCGGTTGGGCGACGTTCTGGCATCGAACGGCTCGGTGGTCCCGAAAGTCAAGGCGCAGATCGCGGCTGAGACCCGGTGACCGTGACGCATCCCGACACGGTCCGCTACTCATGACCATTCGCGAGGCCTGCGATCTCGTCATCACCGCGGCCCCCCATGCGCTCGGAACCCAGCGTGCCGACGTCTCGGTCTACGTGCTCAACATGGGCCACCCGGTGAAGATCGTCGATCTTGCCGAGCGCCTGATCCGCCTCTCAGGACTGCAACCCGGCTCCTGCATCGAGATCGTGTTCACCGGCATGTCTCGGGCGAACGCCTGCACGAAATCCTGTGCGCCTCCGAGGAGCCGACCCGCGAGATCGGCGTGGCCGACATCATGGCGGCGCAGCCGAACGAGCCGCCGATGCAGACCCTGCGCAAATGGATCGCGGCGCTGGAGCAGGCGATTGCACGTGACGATCGCGCTACCGTCAGGACCATCCTGAAGGATGCGGTGCCCGAGTTCGGGTCGACCACGGCCTGACCATGCAGCCTTTGGGCAAGTTCGTCGTCGCCCGCCAGGACTATCCGCCGGATACCAGCACGACGGCGGCGAACGTGGCCGAGATCGCCTGCCGTCTCGCCGCCGAGCACGAGGTCGTCGTGCTCTCGGGCTGGCCGGGAAAGCAGCGCTGGTCCGACGCGCGGTGTCGGAGCTGCTGTTCGCCTCGCGCACGTTTCTCGCATTGACGCGGCAGCTGAGGCGAGGGGACGTCGTGCTCACGGTTACCGCGCCGTTCGTGCTGCCGTATGCGGTCGCGGCGGCGGCAAGGCTGAAGGGCGCGCGCGCGGCTCTGACTATGCACGATCTGTTTCCAGACGTGCTGGTGATGACGGGCCTATTGCAGCCCGGCTCGCTCATGACGCGGACAATGCGGGCTGCCAATGGCCTGATGTTCCGCGCGCTCAACGCCGTCATCACCATCGGCCGTGACGCGCAGCGACCGCTGCTGAGCTATGCCGGCATGACGCGGAGCAAGATCCGCTTCATCCCAAACTGGGCGACGCTCGTGCCCGCGCCGCGGCCGGCCACGCCGGACAATCCGTTCCGCAAGGCGATCGCCGCCCGCGCGCTTCATCTTCGTCCTGTCGGGCAATCTCGGCTTCACCCACGACCCCGACATCGTGTTCGAGGCGTCGCGCTTTCTGATGGAGGAGACGGACATTCAGTTCCTGCTGTCGGGCTGGGGCATGGGCTTCGAGCGCCTCAAGCAATTGCAGGCGGCCGCGAACCAACATCTCCTCTGTCGGGCGGGTCGAGGATTCCGAGCTTGAAGCGTTCCGGCGTCCGCCCATCTCTGGATCATTCCGTACCGGAAGGACGTTGCGAGAGTGTCGTGCCGAGCCGGCTCGACAAACTGCTGGCGGTCGGCCGTCCCGTGGTGCTGGTGTCCGAGCCGGAGGCCGAGGCCGCGTTGACGGTGGTGGAGAACGGGCTCGGGTGGGTGATGACGCCCGGTCGCGCCAATCAGCTGGCCGACGCGATCCGGGCGGCATCCCGTGCCGACGACGGCGCCATGGCGGGACGCGCTGTTAAAGCGGCTGCAAAGTTTGACCAGACCGTCGCGATGAACGCCTATGCCGGCCTGATCGGCGAATTGTTGCGCAGCCCCGACCTTTCAGAGCAACGATGAGCAACGCACAATGTTTTCGCCGGCGCGTCAGCTGAGCAGCTGCCGAATGACTCGGATGGGTGTCTAGGACGAAGCCGATGTGCCCACCGCCAGCCGCAATCCCTCGGTCATGCTGAGCGGCGGTCTCCAGCCAGTCGACAGGGCGGCGGAGGTGTCAACTTCCATGGATCCTAAAAGGCTGTGGCGCAGCTCCGGCCGGATCGCCCGAAGGACGAGCGCCAGCGCCGAAGGAGGGACAGGCAGAAGAATGCCGGGCTTATCCATGGCCTTGCCGATGCGGCGAACGAAAGCAGCGGTCGAGATCTGCTCGTCGTCGGCAACCAAGTAGATTTGATACGCCGAACCAAGGTCGAAGTCGACCAGATGCGCGACAAAGGACACGAGATTCTGCACGCTGATGAATGCCCGCTTGTTGTCGACAAGGCCAAGCGGAAGCGGAATCCGCCGTCTGATCGCGCCGACGAGTTGACGAAAATTACCACGCGCCTCGCGTCCATACACTAGCGGCGGGCGCACTACAGCTATCTGCATTTTGGATTGAGCCCCGATGCGCCGCAGAGCGTTCTCTGCGGCCGCCTTGGACTTTCCGTAGACACCCCGCGGCGCCGCTGCGTCATCCGCCTTAAAAGGTCCCCTCCCGTCGGTCGAGCTGCCATTGACCAGGATCGTGCTCAGGAAGATGAACTTGGACACACCCGAGCGCGCCGCCGCCCGGGCGAGCTGCAGCGTGCCCTGCGTATTCACCGCGTCGTACAGCTCGGTGGCATGCTCTTCATTGGGGTGATGCACCCGGGCGGCGAGATGGACGACCGCGTCCGCGCAGGCCAGCGCCTTGTTCCAATCGGTGGACGGTCCGATCGAACCGACCACGATGTCGTTCGCTCCGGCCGGTCCGGCGCGCAGCGCGCGGCGCACTAGGTAACCGCGGCTCTCGAGTAGCGGCACGAGATTACGTCCGACAAATCCGGTTGCGCCGGTGACGAGGACGACCGGTCTACTCATAGACGTCTCGCTTTCCACTTTCTGGCCGAGGCAGCTCGCACCGCTAGCGGGAGGTTCGCACGACCTGTTCGATGGTCGTCACAAAATCCTCGGCAAACTGCCGCACCCGATCGCCGAGTTCCTGGCCCAGCTCACGCACCACAAAGGCAGGACGCGCGAAATCCCGCAGATGCGCGGCAAGCACCGGCGCATCGTCAGTGCCGAAGTAGCGGGCGCGATCTTCCGCCTGCTCGCGATGCACGTCGATATCGGACAGGATCATGGGAACCCCGAAGGATTTGGCTTCCTCCACCGTAGTACTCCAGCCCTCGAAGCGCGACGGATTGATTAGCGCGGCGCTGGCGCGCAGCAGAGCGTAAACCTCGGGGAGCGGAATCATGCCGAGATAGCGGAACTGCTGCGCCAGGCCCCGGAACGCGGCTTCTCGCATGAACTGCTCGAGATATCCCGGCTCGTTCGGATCGCTGCCGCCGGAAGCCACCACCACGGGACGGACGCCCTGCTGCGCGAGCAGCGCAAGCGCGTCCAGCACGATCCTGTGGTTCTTGTGCCGCCAGAACTGGTTGGGCAGATAGAAATAGGTTCTCGGCAGCTCGTATTTCTGAAGCACCTGCCTAGGATCGAGCTTGAGCAGTTCGGCCGAAGGCTCGCTGGCGAATTTCACGACCGCGGTACGGCCCTTGGTGCGCGGGTAATAGGTAAGACAATGGCGCTCGGCGCTGCGGCTGCTGAGGATGATGGTGCGTCCAGCCAGCACTTGGAGCTGAAAGCCCAGTTCGCGTCGGCGCCTCGCCTTGCTCGTGAATAGATGCGGCAGTTGCCGGTGCTGCAGGTCGGGAATCCAGGCGACCGTCGGATAGGGAGAGCGCCATCCGAAGAAGCGAGCGTTCTCCCAGACCGCATTGATCTTGTGGCTTCGGAAGCTTGAGATCGCGCCGCGATCCCGGGCGAAGAGCGTCGGCACGAGCGAGGCAAGCAGGGAGCAGTCGAAATCCAGCGAACGGACGATCTCGACAGGGTCCACGCGGCCTATGGGCTCAAGCTCACCGGCATCGTGGCTTTCGCCCGCGAACACCACGGGCGTGATCGCGCCCGGACAGTACTTGGCCAGCGCATTGAACAGGTTCAGCTGGTAATTGTAGCCGCCCGCCCAGGCCTTGCGGGAAATCAGGGTGAAGGCGAGCCGGATCGGACGCGCGCTGCTCAACGGACCTGCCCCTTGAACCAGCTCACGTAATTCTCGATGCCCTCGTCGAGCGGGATGCCCCAATTGAACGGAATCGCCGCAAGCTGCCGGGCGTCGGCGACCAGGCTGAATGGATCGCCCGCGCGAGCCGTCCCCGAGAAACTCACCTTGATGTCGCCACCCCAGGCGCGCGTCACCAATTCGGCGACCTCCGCGACAGGGGTCGCGATGCCGCTGCCGCCGTTCAGCACCCTCATCGCCTCGTCATCATCGTCCGCGAGCCGCGCCAGCAGCTGCGCAACATCGCGCACATCGATCCAGTCACGCGCCTCGCTGCCGGTGCCGCCGAGCACGAGCTCGCGCTGGCCTTGCGCCAGCCACAGGCAGAGATCCCACAATAGCTGCTTGCGGAGCCACGGACCGTACACCGAAAACAGCCGGACGATGGTGGCGCGGAGGCCGAAGGAGATCGAGTAGCTGCGGCAGAGCTGCTCCATGATCAGCTTGTGGTGGCCATAGGGCGACATCGGCTGCGTGTCGGCCTGCTCGGAAATTGCTCCGGCATGATGGGCGCCGTAGACCGCGGCGCTGGAGGCAACGACCAGCCGGCACTCCGGCGCGGAATGGCGAAGCCACTCGAGCAGGCTGGCCGTCGCGGTGACCGTGCGCGAGAAATCCTCATAGGGCTGTTCGATCGAGCGTGCGACCGACGAGCCGCCCGCAAGATGGAAGATGGCCGAAGGAGCCCCATCCCGCTGGGCCAGCGCGTCGAGATTTGGCGCGCTGATCTCGCCGTTGATCCAGTCCGTCAGTCCAAGCTTCTGCCGCTCAGCCTCATCGATCGCGCCGTGCCCGACGCCATGGACGCGCTCGCCCTGACCGGCGAGGTGAGCGACGAGATGGCGCCCGATAAAGCCGTTGCCGCCGGTGACCCAGACTCTCATGAGCCGGCCTTGTGGCAGACGAAGGAGTAGAGCCGGCCGGGCCGATTGTCGAAGCGGCCGGCGAGCGACAGCAGATGGTCGAAGCCGCGTCCGTTGCCGAGCAGCAGCTCGAACAGCGGCCGCGCCGGAATGCGCTGGGAAAGCCGGTCGATGATCGCCTCCCGCAAGCTTTCCCTGGTATAGGGAAACAGATTGATGGCGCTCCCCAGCGGGGTCAGGACCTCGATCGCGGAGAACCCGGCCTTCTCCAGCGCGGCGACGTAGCGCGCAAGCAAATAGGCATGCTCGCCGCCATATAGTTTGTGCAACGGGTGCTGCTCTAGGAAGCGGCCGAGATCCTCCTCGCGGCTGATCACGTGCTCGCGCACACCAAGAAACAGCCCGCCCGGACGCAGCACGCGCAACATCTCGCGGCACGCGCCGTCGAGGTCGCGCGTGTGATGCAGCACGGCGCGCGCGAACACCACGTCGAAGCTCGCGTCCTCGAACGGTAGGCCTTCCGAAAACTCCTGGACCACCTCGATGGCGAGGCCGGTTTCGCGGCCCAGGTTGCGGATCGCCTCGGCGCCGACGATCGGACTGCCGTCGGGCTCCAGCGCCGTGACCTTGAAGCCCTGCCGCGCCAGCGCATAGCTGGCAATTCCGCGCCCGGCGCCCACGTCGAGCGCCTTGCCGCCGCGACCCGCCAGCAGCCTGGCGATCTCCTGCCACTCGCCGCTCCGGAAGTAGCGCTCGGCTGCAACGCCCAGGGGATCGTCGTAATAGGCATCGAGCACCAGCTGGCGCTGATCGGGCTGCTCGCGCAGCCACACCACGGCGTCCTCCCAAGTGAGCATCTTCGCG
This sequence comes from Bradyrhizobium sp. CCBAU 45384, assembly GCF_028128665.1. Classification (NCBI taxonomy): domain Bacteria; kingdom Pseudomonadati; phylum Pseudomonadota; class Alphaproteobacteria; order Hyphomicrobiales; family Nitrobacteraceae; genus Bradyrhizobium; species Bradyrhizobium sp. CCBAU 45384. The sequence continues at coordinate 16,645 of NZ_LBIZ01000108.1, read as the reverse complement.
TCAGCCGACATCCGCGCCAAGCTCCTTCACGACGACAGCGGGATTGCCGGCCACGACCGAATAGGCCGGCACGTCCTTGGTGACCACCGCTCCGGCTGCGACCACGCCGCCCTGCCCGATGCTGACGCCACGCAGCACGATGGCATTGGCGCCGATCCACGCGTCGTCGCCGATCCGGACCGGCCGCTCGCCGAGATCGATATCCTTGGGATGGCCGGACTTGAAGATCGCCCTGATCTGCCGATGCCTCGCCCTTGCGCCCAGCGGATGCGTCAGATTGTCGAACACATTCGCCGAATGCGAGATGAGGACGCGATCGCCAATCACGATCGAGCCGGCCGACCAGATCCGGCTGCTCTCGCCGATGTAGCACCACGATCCGACCTCGATCCGGCCGCCGTGGCGAAAGGTCAGGAGTTCTCCCAACACCTGCGAATGCGCACCGATGCGGATACGGTCCTGCTCGCCGTAGATGTTCCTGATCCTGGCGCTAGAGCCGAGCACGGCGCCCTCCTCCAACCGGCAGGTTGGACGGCAAATCAACCGCTGGATCAGATAGTCGATGTTCATGCGTTCAACTGCAGGCACGCGACGGCGCGCGACGAGGCGGCAAGATCGTCGGCCCAGCCCTTTCCGCTATGCACATCGTAAACCGTCGCATCGGCAAGCCCGGATGCGCTTCCACGCGACCATCCGGTCCTGGCGTAGCCGAAATAGTCCACGGTGTGAGACGTCGGTGCAAAGGCCGCAACGATCGACTCGATCTTGGCCAAGTCGAACACCTGATACCATCCGAGGTTGGCGCGCTTACCGTACGGAACGGAGATCAGGCAGGTGCCGCCGGGTCTGAGGACGCGCCGAAACTCGCGGACGGCGGCCTCGAATCCGTTCTCGTCGGTTTCCGCGTGCCGGACGTCGCCGGAATACAGCATCGCATTGTCGAGACCGATATGCTCGATGGTCGAGATGCTCGCCACGACATCGAAAGCGTGATCGGCAAAATACGTCGTCCTGAGATCGCCGAAGACATAGGAAATCCCGAGATGCCAATAACAGCGCTTTTCCGGCGCCAGCGTCATGATGGTGAGTTCGGCATCCCGGAGCGGCGAGCGGCACAACAGGAAATCGTGGTTGAAGGTCGAACCGGCGTCGAGCATCTTGACCCCGGCGCGTAGCCTCCCAAAGGCCCAGGGATATTCGACCACGCGCTCATCCATGGCGACGCCGTAACCTTGCGGCAGTTTGTTCTTTCCGCGCAGCACCCCCTGGTCGATGGCCCCTTCGATGATCCGCCGCTTCACCGTCTGATAGCCGGGCCCGAACGGTCGCGGACGCACCTTGAATAGCGGCGCGGCGGCTGCGTCGACCAAGGATTTGGCCGCATGCACGGGGGCATCTGTGCGCATGGTGGAGGTCCCAATCTTTCTCTGGTGTAAGCAAATGCCGGCTTAGATGCGCTCAGTCAACTGGACGAGGTCGCCACCACCGCGCCCTGTTTTTGGACCTTCCGAAAGTTTATACAATTGTCTCCAGAATACCGGTGGCCGGGCGATCCTGGGACCCGCGCGTGGTCGTCTATGCTGTCCAGGCCCCCGAAGCAAGCGCCCGAGAGCCGATTCGGCAAGGCCCGTCAGCCGCGAGTACTTCATTTGCCTGGCCCAGGCCTGCCACCTGCTCCAGGCCTTCCCACGGGTAATCGGTGCCGCGGGTAGGTTCCGAACCTCGATGGGCGGCAGTCTCGGGGCAGATTGAGCCGTCACCGGACGCGCGCGGGAAAGAACTACTAGGCCGACAGCGCTCCGCCTTGACCCAGAATGGGCGGAAACTTCCCGAGCCCCACAGCATGGGCGGTCAAGTTGGCGTTGCCGAGGAGTCGACGGGTCAGCAGAGCGTCTTGCGGACACAGTCGGATAGCTTGCGCACAAAGGGGGCTCCGGAAGGGGCACCAGGATCCAAGACCTCGGTCCTGTGATGTCCGATTGACCCAGAAGAAATGGCCGCAGAGATGGCCGCGTCCTAAGAAGCGCTGCAGCACCTGATCGTGGGTGTTGATAAAAATGCCCTCGGCACTGCCATTGAGCACGAGCTCAATGAAATGCAGCGCCGGAGCAATCATTCAAGGAACGGATCCCGCCATTTAAAGCAGTTTGTCACCAAGATCGCGACCTTCAAGCGCCTCAGCTCCGCTCCTCAGGCCTTCTGCTCCGAGTGGCTTCCAGCCTAAATGTCGGCATCACACTTCCGGTTGAATTTTTTGTTTCATATTTCCCAGCCATCCTACGTCTAACTCAACGTGTCGCGCACGACAGTGAACGTTCGATCGCTTCCGACATTGCTGTCCGCCAGGGCTCATACCCCCCCGCCCAGAGATGAACGCCGTCGATCGTAGCCGGGTCCGCTCCAAGCGCCGTTTCAAGGTCGACATATTCGAAGTGGTTTTCGGCCGCAATATCACGTATCAATCCGGATATCCGATGTAGAGTATCCTCGTTGAAATACGTTCTGAGATGCCCATTGCCCAGCGGCGGTGGGCCCGCCAGAACAATCTTGGCGGCATGCTGCTGCATTAGATGGACCAGTTGCATATACTGTTCGCGGAAGTTGGGCGGCATTGCTTTGGAAGCGTCGTTCGTTCCAAGCGCGATCACAACCAGCGAGGCCTTCATTTCTTCTAACAGTTCGCTGGCAATCTGCGGATATGACTGCACGCTCGCTCCACCTATGCCCGCGTTAACGACAGGCCGCCCGCAAATGGACGAAGGCAGGCTTGCGGACTCGGTGATGCTGTCCCCTATGAACACGATCGGATCGCCGGCTTGTGACAGGTGATCACGAATGACGAACAGCCGAACGTCCAGCCTGCGATTTCCGAGATCGCGGGGAGATAGCAGCCGCTGCTCGAGCCATATGCCGTTTAGAACATGGGACTGCTCGTTCAGCCGCTCCAGCATACCGTGTTGCTGATCTTGGATATTCTTTTTGTTGTCCTCTACCGCAACCTGTAGACTGGCGAGGCCGCCGTTGACCGCGTCCAGCCGCTTCGCGACACGGCCAGCCATCCACAATCCGGTAGTCCCAACCGCGAGAACCAGTATCGCAACTACCAACAGGGAGACAAGCAGCCGCGACGGCGTAACGAATTTCATCCGCAAAAGTCCAGCATTGAGAGCTCAGTGAGTTTCTCTGCTCGCGTGATCACCGCCGGCGAGCACCTCGGGTGGCCCCACTTACCCTGCCAGCTTCACGATGTGAAGAAGAAGCCCGACAAGTGATGATCGAGCTCGTGCAGCGCGGGAGCGGATTGGGCGAGGTCAACGTGAGTCACGGCAGCGGCAGCGACCGGCGTAGATACGGCAGGACTGGTCGCCGACAGACCGATATGCCCGTCCCCGTTGAGGTCCTGACTGAACACGGACTCAAGGCTTTGAAGCGCGGTGCTGCTACCCGATACCACGCCGAGCACGTTGCCGGTGTAGTTGCCACTCGAGTCAGTGCTCCACATGGTAAAATTATCCGCACCAGAAGTTTTCCAGGCAAAATCAAAGCCGCTCGCGGTCTGCTCGGCGCCAATCGGCGTCCAGGCTCCAAACTGTCCGCTTACGACGGCAGTCCCATCGTACTTCAACAGTGGACCGGAATCACCCAGCTCGAAGTTGCTTCCGACCTGCAAGAGATTGGTAGAGCCCCTAGATTCGATCACGGGATATCCTATGGTACCGTCCCCGTTGAGATCTTGGTGGAATACCGTTATCTCCAGGCTCTCTAGCGCAGCGCTCCTACCCGACACCATCGGCGTTAGATTGCCCGTGTAGTTGCCGGTCGCGTCCGTAGCCCAGACTGTGTACGCGTCCGCGCCGGGCACCTTGAGGGCTACATCAAAGCCACTGGCGGTTTGCTCGGCGCCAATCGGCGTCCAGGCTCCAAACTGCCCAATCGTCACAGTCGCGCCAGCGTATTTGAGCAGCGGGCCAGAATTGCCCAACTCGTAGTTGTTGCCGGCCTGCAAAAAAGCCGTGGCGCCGATGGCCTCGATAGCCGGAAATCCAACTGTGCCGTCACCATTGATGTCCTGGTGAAACACTGTCTCCAGACTTTCCAGCGTCGCATCATGGCCGGACACGATCTCGGTTAGATTGCCCGTGTAGTTACCGTTCGAGTCGGTACTCCAGACTGTGTAGTTATCCGTTCCGGGGACCTTAAAGGCTACATCGAAGCCACTGGCGGTCTGCTCGGCGCCAATCGGGGTCCAGGCTCCAAACTGCCCAATCGTCACAGTCGCGCCGGCATATTTGAGCAGCGGGCCAGAATTGCCCAATTCGTAGTTATTGCCCGCTTGCAAAAGAGTGGTGGCGCCGATCGCCTCGATAGCCGGAAATCCAACCGTGCCGTCGCCATTCAGATCCTGGTGAAACACTGTCTCCAGATTTTCCAGCATCGTATCCTTGCCGGACACCATCGGCGTTAGATTGCCCGTGTAGTTGCCGGTCGCGTCCGTAGCCCAGACTGTGTACGCGTCCGCGCCGGGCACCTTGAGGGCTACATCAAAGCTACCGGCGGTTTGCTCGGCGCCAATCGGCGTCCAGGCTCCAAACTGCCCAATCGTCACAGTCGCGCCAGCGTATTTGAGTAGCGGGCCAGAAATCCCGAGCTCGTAATTGCTGCCCGCTTGCAAAAGAGCGGTCGCGCCGATCCCCTCAATGACCGGGTATCCCAGCGTGCCGTCGCCATTGAGATCCTGGTGAAACACCGTCTCCAGATTTTCCAGCGTCGCATCCTTGCCGGACACGATCGGCGTCAGATTGCCCGCGTAGTTGCCGGCCGCGTCCGTAGCCCAGACTGTGTACGCGTCCGCGCCGGGCACTTTCCAGGCGAAATCAAATCCGCTCCCTGTTTGCTCGGCACCAATCGGAGCCCATGGCGAAAACTGAGCCGTGCTAACCGCCGTTCCGTTGTACTTAAGCAGAGGGCCGGAGTTGCCCAAATAGTAACCCATGCCGATCTTGACCAGTGCGGTGGTGCCATAGGATTCGATCGTGACCGGATTGTTTAGCGCGAGATGGAAGCCCAATGCATCCAGCTGCTTCAGGTCGCTCGCGGTAAGTCCCTGGATCGTGCTGCTCGTGTAGAACTCATTGAATGGATCGTTCGCCCCCTGCACACCCGAGTTGAGGAAATCGCTGGGATCAGACGTCTGGCCGTAGTCCGCGAGCTTACTAGCGCCCCCATCAAGCGAGAAGTAAGCCGCTGGAGCTGTTGCCCCACCCTGGAACAGCCGAGCGCCCGAGCTGGTAAATCGGAACAGATCGAAGATGTCAGGCGCCGAACCGTAGGGCACCCGCCCGATTGCATGTGTAAGTTCATGCAATGCCACTCCGACCAGCAGATTGGGGTTGATGTCGGTTGCGAAGGTGGCGCTTCCGTCATCAGTCGTGAGGTCGTTAGCCCCCAGCACACCCCAAAGCTTCAGCTGAGTATTCCAAACTGCGACGCTGGCCTGGCCCTGAATGGAGGAAGCATTCGGCAGCTCATTGAACGTCATATCCGCCGGGCTAGCATGGCTCAGTAGATTAGACCTGACCCAGCTGTAGTTCTCGTACAGCCCACTGTCCGGGCCGGCGGCGGCGCCGCCGCCCGTCCCGCTGTAGTCGATCTTGATGTTGACGGTGATCTGATCGGTGATGTTGGCGGCGAGAATAGCCACTGCCTGCTGGATACCGGCTCGGAAGCTGGGGGGTGCCGCCATTGCCGCCGCATCGAAAATTAGGTTGAACGTGATCCCTCCCGACGTGACTGAGGTCAGGGAACTCGGATTGGACGTGTCGATCGTCGATCCGGACGAGCCGACCGGTATGTAGCTGCCCTGGATGGAGCTTCCCGTGACGGTGAAGAAGGGATCATCGGACGGCACCGATAAGGGGCCTCCAGGCAGCCCTGCTGCATGACCCCAGAGCGCTTGGAAGCCTACCCAAGTACTTGGGTCAAAGCTGGACACGGACGTGTCGTCCGGACTGGCAGATCCAATACGGGTTTGAGAAAACAAGCTCATACCTCTTCCTGCTCATCCGCATTCGCCGTCAGAATGGCAGGCCATTGGTCCGGTCAGAGATCTCAGACGCGGAACGCTACTGGGCTGCAGCTGCCATCTGCTCGCGGGAGCCGAGCATTCGCACAACAGGTTAATTTAGGGTGTTTGGAGGCCCTGAGCCCGTGCAAACACCACCGCCAGCGAAGCGAACCGCCTCTGATGCCCGCCGCATGTCCCTGCGAAGGGCTACAGCATAACATCGCAATTGCGGACGGATCAGGGCGAATCTGCATTCGCGACCCTTTAGGCCGTAGTTATACGGACACTTGGCGCCCGGAAGATTTGGAGTGCTCCCTTGCCGGAACGCACCGAGATGGTAGCGCGTCCTCCCGAGTTCGGTGAACGGACGACGAAGTACTGGCCGATTCAGCCTACAGCGTCGCACGCGAGCAAAAAAGAGGCCCCGGGCATAGCAAAACAGCAGGCAAGAGCGCCCTTCCCGGTACACTCCGGTGCAGGAAGGATGGCCTTCCTGCAGCCGTATACGGCCCAGTTCCCGATCACCGCAAGCTGCCGCTGTACACCGCCTCGTCGGGTGAGAATGGTGACCCTGAAACTTGCGGTTCGTGCATAGCTTCCGAGGGTCGGACAAATACGGCGCGGCATCCCGTGGCATCAGCACGACGCATGCCTCCCTCAACGGCCTTCAAGGTGCTATCGGCGTGATTAGGAAGTCCGATCAGACTTCTTCGAGCACCGGTCTCAAGCACCGCCAATTGGTCAGCCGAAAGGATGCCATCGCTCATCGAAAGCAAGCGTTCCGATGCTAGCGGGTTCAACTCCGATGTGAACTAAGGGCCCAATTTGGAACAACCGCAGAAATCAAGTACGCCTCGCCAGCATCCATTTCATGTTCAGATAGGGCCAAACCCGTCCGACAGATTCCCAATCCCAGGCCTTCGATGTTGTCAAGCGGCCGACCGCCCGGCTCAATGCGGGCTCGTCCACCAACTCGGCGAATGCCGGAACGTTCTGATCGAGCAGGCTGGCCGTCCAGCCGGCAAGAGGCCCGTTCAGCCACTCCGGCATCGGCGAGTTAAACCCCACCTTTCGGCGTCCCATGCGGATGGACTCCGGCATCTGGTTTTCCATTGCCCGCCGCGCAATGACTTTCGTGAGACCACCGGAGGATTTGCTGCTCTCCGGCAACGCCATCGTGTAGGTCACCAGGCGCCAGTCCATGAACGGCATCCGGACCTCGATGCCATGGGCCATCGAGAGGCGATCGTAGTTACGCAGAATTGTCGGCAATACGGTGCCGTGAAACATTCGATAGAGGCGGCGATTGAACGAGCCCCAATCGCGCGGCAGCACGTCGTCATCGCCCACAAGACTGAGCTGGCCGGGAACCTGGCGCAGTCCGCCGCGCAGGAAATACTGCCCCTGACGCTTGATCATCAGCGCCCTCAACAGATCGACGCCGCGCTTGGTCAACGCCGAATTCGAGGAAATTCCCGCAAGGGCATTTCTAATCCAGAAAGCGCCGTATTGCCCCCCCTGGAAATAGCCCCCCATCAACTCATCGGCCCCGTGGCCATCGATCGACACCGGCACGTTCTGGCGTCTGAGTTCACGATAGATCAACCAAATCGCACTCGGAAGCCCGATATAGACGTCATCATTGTCGTCGAGGATTTGGTCCAGCTCCCTCAGAGCGTCCGCCCGCCCGATCTCAAGGTAGGTCGGATTGATTTGCGCCCAAGCAGCCGCCTCCTCGGCCATTGGCCGCTCATCGTTCGATGCGCCTGGAAATGTCGCGACAAAGGCGTGGCGCCATGACGTACTGTCGCGCGGACCCATCCCGGCCCTTTCGTGCGCAGCCATGCTGCAAATCACTGCTGATGAATCGAACCCTCCCGATAAGCAAGTTCCGATCGGCACGTCGCTGCGCATCCTCAGCGCTACGGCATCCTGGAACAATTCATGAAAGCGTTCGACGCGCTCGGCTTCGGTCGTCGGCACCTCCGGCAAATGATCAACGGTGCGCCACCAGCGTCGAATCTCCAGCTGTCCGTGACGCAGCCACAAGCAATGGCCGCTCTGCAAGCGACGCACCTCCTGGCAGAGGGTCCGCTCGCTACCTTCAACTCCGAAGGCATCCAGCAACAACCGCCGCGCGACGTCGACGTCCAGCGACGTCCCGATCAAACCGCTTCGCACTAGGGCGCGTTGCTCCGATGCGAAAACAAAGCGCTCCGGCGACATCGCATAGAGCAGCGGCTTGATGCCGAAGCGGTCGCGCGCGAGGAACAGTTCCCTTGTTTCGGTGTCGTAGATTGCCAGCGCCCACATGCCGTTGAAGCGCGACAACATCCCCTCCCGCCATTCCCGCCACGCAGCAAGAATGACCTCGGTATCCGATTGAGTGCGGAAGATCGCGCCCCGCTCCTCGAGTTCGCGCCGAAGCTCGAGGAAATTGTAGATTTCGCCGTTGAAGACGATCACATGGCGACGATCAGCCGACAACATCGGCTGGTAGCCGCCCTCTCCCGGATCGATAACCGCCAGCCGGCGATGCCCCATGGCGACATCGCGATCGGCACTGAACCAGGTCCCCGCGCCGTTCGGGCCGCGATGGGCCAGGAGATTCGTCAAGCGCGATATCGGCTCCTGCTCAATCGCGTTGCCACGGAAATGAACGATACCCGCAATCCCGCACATGGCTAGAAGACTTTCGCTGACAAAAGGCGGCTCGCAATCACACGCATATCCCGCCGACATGTCGCGTCATACGTGCCGCTTCGCGAAACGGCAACGACTATCATGAAATGCTGGCCGCCAAGGCAGTGTCTCATCCTTCTGTCGCCGAGAACTATCCGAACTTCTTGAACAGTGCGTCCATGAAGATGACGTGGCCGTCCCCTGAAGTAAATTGCTCTATGGCTCCGGCGAAACGATGTCCCGTCTCGCCCAGCAGTTTACTCAGGTCTTCAAAAGTCGGGGCTCCCTTGTAGAGCTCGTCAAAGGAAATCTCGACGATCACCGCCTTTGCCGCCGCTATCGTTCTCCTGCCTCCCGCAATGACTTCGGCTTCATAACCCTGAACATCTATTTTGATCACGAGATCTTCGAACGGTGGCATTGGGAATCCGGCGCACACGTCGTCAAGCGTCCGGACTTCGACGGGAACGCTGGCCTGAGCGCGAGTTTGCGGAAAGAGCTCCTCACACATCTCCGTCGTAGGCATAAGCGACGACGACGGAGAATGCTCGCTATGGAAGTGCATGTCCACCACAGCTTGCGTGGCCCCGAGCGCAAAGTTCAGAGCGGTCATGCGACCGTCACTGTCCCGTTCGATGCCTTTCAAAAGCTTGTATGCCGCGGGAAGCGGCTCGAAGCACCAGATCTTCGCTCGGGGAAATCGCTTTAGGGCCACACGCGCGAACTGCCCCGCATTGGCTCCGATATCCAGCACATTTCGCACATTTTCGCCCGAAAGTCCGAGCAGCGTTTCTTTCGGACTCTTGGACAAGCGTTCGACGTGAAGATCAAATTTAGCGAGAAATGCAGTGGCGAGGTGCTTCATGCTCATATGTCAACGGCCTTCGTTCCGCCATGTCGCTTTGGCGACGGCAGCAAGCTGTCGCGTATCACCCTTGTGGAGGGATTGGTCAAGACCGCCAAACCGATCACGAGCGTTCCGCCAGCCAGCCCCGCCAGCGCACTTGTTAGTGCGCCAAGCGACGCCTGCATAGCGAAGTAGAACGTCAGGCTTGCTATCGGCGCAACGGCGCAAAGAATTGCAAAGCGCAGATCCGAAGGCCGCCATAGTTGTTCCGAACCGCCAAGGCTGTTGGCATGCACCATTCGCATGCACCAGACGCTCCCGACGAAGAGTCCGGACGTAACGCCGGCAACAACTCCGCGCTCGCCAGCAACCAGGCTGAATGCATAAGCAAGAACGGAACTACCAACAGAGATCAGCAAGTGGGAAACGATAACGGGAGATAGGTATCCTGCGGCCGTAGCCAGGAAGTAGGCGGGCGCACTCAAAACGTTGATGGTCCAACCCACGCTCAGTATCGCGACAAAGACGACAAACGAATCGTTGCTCTTGCCTATCCACAGTATTGCGATCAGTGGAGCCGAGACGACAAGGCCTGCCATCGTCGGCAGCGAGAAGAAGAGCGTCATGGACAAGGCCGAGCGATAGGCAGTCAGGAGCTCTACGCGAGAGAGAGCGGACAGCCGGGCAAAGTAGGGCGACATGACCTGATTTGCCATGACGATCAGGTTTCTCGCCTGCTGCAGCAAGCGAGAGGCCATATCGTAGTAGGCGACAGCGTCGAGCGTTTCGACCCTGGCCATGATGATCCGTGTAGCGGGCTCAAATATCAACATGGCAAGGCCGGCAGCATGCAGCTTCAAGCCGTAGGCGAAGAGCAGGCGCATGTCCTTGCGCCCGGCTCTTCGTGGCACTAAACGAAATCCCGGAAGGCTGCGCTTCAGATACAAAGCGGAAACTGCGATCGAGACTAGGTGTTGAATGATCTGCGCCCACGCGACACCGAGAAGTCCGTAGACCGGCACAAGCGATACAGTTGCGGAGAGCATGACCAGCGTCGCAATGATGTTTGCATAGGAGCGCTGGTCGGTACGGAAGACCGCCGTAAGCGCGTTCAGATAAATTTGCCCCATCGTCATGACCGCAAGCAGCACTAGTGCCCATGGGATCAGCGCTTGCGCATCATGCAAAGAACCGTGAACGGACAATGGGATCAAGAACCACAATGCCGCGGCTGACACGAGACCCAACGGCGCAAGGAGAACGATAGTCCCCACGACTGCGGTATCGACCAGATCCGGCGAGCGCCGAGGATCATCGGTCTGCAATGGAAGGTAACGAATCAACCCCCTCGACAGCCCGAGATCGGCACCGCGTCCAATCGCTGCTATACTGAAAACGACGGCCCAAAGGCCCACCTGATCCGAGCCGAGAGCACGCAGCAGGTATCCGTACAGAAATGCAAGTGCGACGCCCTGGCTAACAACGTCGGCCAGGGAGGCTATCGCCTGCCTAGTGACAGTCGCACGCATCGATGACGCCCAACTTCTCGCGCGGCATAAACATCAGATTGGTATAATTATACCTTATTTGGGTCTGATGTGGCGTGGGGCCACTTCTTGACGCCTCAAACGCAACGTATCCACGGGGAATCAGCCATTCAACGATGGATCGTGAAGTGGGAACGTTCGGAAGATCGAAATCGCCGAATTCTGCGATGACGACAGGCCTGTATTTCGCGAGCGATTGTTCGGCACCGATCAAAACCCTCAGTTCGGCGCTCTCCGCATCGATCTTCATAACGTCGATGCGTTGATGGTCCAGCTCGTTCCAGATGTCGTCGAAGCGGCGCGCCCGCACATCGACAGGGATTCCGGTTCGCTCGAGCCCACGTCCAACGAAAGCAGAGTTGAACGATGAATGCGCGTCCCCGTAGTCGCGAAACTCGATTGTTTTCTCCTCGTCGAAAGCGGCGTACTCAACGACGCGCGCACAACCGGCGACAATCGAGCTGGAGAGGTTCGCGCTCAGGAGACTGCGTGTCCGAGGCATGGGCTCGAACGCAACCACATGCCCTCCCCCTCCGACCAGCCGAGCGGCGAGTTTCGAAAAAAACCCAAAGTGAGCGCCAATATCCACGAATGTGTTGCCCTCGCGCAGAGCTGCAAGCAAGAAACGGCAAACGTTTTCATCGTAATAACCGAAACGATAAATCATCGCCGAAACCGGCTCGGGAACCACAACCCGCATTGTCTCGCCCCAGAACGTTTGGGCAGGAACTTCCCTGACGCGCCCAAGCGTCCGTAGCAACGCGGGCGTCAAAGCTCGCAGGGGGTCGGCGACTAGTCGCTGTACCCTTGACGCATTCCGCCGGTCGACTGCTGCCTCAAAGGCGTCGGCAAGTTCTCCGCTCAAGCTTCGCGACACGACCAACTCCTAGCCACCACCTGTCCTTCAAGGTCTATATGTGGGTCATAACGAGGTTCGCTTAGGTCGTCTACCGCGAATAATTGCCACTTACGGTCATCGCATGACCGATAGGCTCATAGGTTCGTTGGGGATCTTCCTTCCCGAGATCGCAGGAGGCCTCGCCAGGGGCCGGTCGCGCCTCAGGCGCGCCGGCGTCCCCTGAGTTCTTGGACCAACCTCAGTACGAGTTTTCCGGCTGGGCGGGCCCTAGCCAATGATGAAGCCCCGGTTTATAGAGCAACAGATCGCGTTCGCGACAGAGACAGCAATCACGAGGAGGCGCGCCGATCACGCAGGTGGAGATGATCTACTTCGTTCGGGCATGCTTCGAAATCGCGATGTGCGTGCATCGATTGAAGATTGCATATCACAATTCCTAGCACCGCAACCAGCTGCTTTAGTGAGAGATCGCCGCGAAGTTCATCTAGCTTTCATCCACAACCAGCACTTCTTGACAGACGGTCGCAAGCGGTCGAAGGATGGATCGGCAAATCCTGAATTTGGGGGAACCGGAACAACTTCATAATGACTGCTCCGATTGCACTTTTCGTTTTTCGACGGCCTGACAAAACGAGAGCCACGCTGGAATCTCTCGCTCGCTGCAGGGGGATAGAAAACACTGATTTGTATATTTTCTGCGACGGTCCTCGCGGCATAAGCGACGAGCAAGCGGTCGCGGATGTACGCGCTATCGTCGAGGCCTTCGAGCATCCACGAAAGACCCTCGTCATCGCGACCGAGAACCAGGGCCTCGCCCACTCGATCATTGCCGGTGTGACTCGCTTGTGCGAACAGTACGGCCGCGTCATTGTCGTCGAAGATGATCTAATCGTCTCGTCTGCATTTCTTGACTATATGAACGCCGGTCTCGATACCTTTGCAGATGATCCACGCGTCATGCAGATCTCTGGATTTGCGTTTGCGCGAAGCAACGCATCGCCGAGTTCGGCAGCACGGTTTTTGCCGGTCACAACGTCTTGGGGCTGGGCCACATGGTCAAGATCGTGGCACGATTTTGATCCCGAGGCGCGAGGTACCGACGCCTTGCGCTCCAATTACGCACTTAGATCGCGCTTCGATCTTGGTGGGCTATTTAGCTATTACGATATGCTCCAGAGGCAGCAAGCGGGCCGCATAGATAGTTGGGCAATTCGATGGTACTGGTCGGTGTTCCGTCGAGATGGGCTAGTACTCTACCCTCCCGTCAGCCTCGTTCGGAATGATGGGCTCGACAGCTCGGGAACTCATACGTCTCGTTCAAAATTGCTATGGCGAGGCCTAAATCACGAGCTACCGGAATCGTCGCCGCCGATGCCCGGCCAGGTTGCAATCAATCAGGCATCGCTTGCCGAGCTCGCGAGCATCGTAGATCCCCTCTTCTATCGGAGAGCAAGAAACCTTTTGCGATGTCTGCTTTTCCGCGTCAATCTCAGGATGCAAACCTCAATTTGAGGACCAAGGTAACTTTCGGAAGAGGGGGTGAATGATGAGCGGCGTTTTACTTCGATCACTCAGCCTCACTTTATTGAGCCTCCTGCCGATCGCGTCGCTAGTGTATTTTCTCTCACTACAATTGCTAGGTATCAACCACGAATCCTCATATTTTGCTGTCTGGTCCGTAGCTGTTTGGTTTATACCTCTGGCTCTCCTTCTGCCGAACTTCATCCGTCACCAGGTGAGCATTACAGGAATAGACGTTACATTCTGCCTCGTTTCTGTCTTGCTTGCGGTCCATCTCAAAGTTTTGACACTCCATGCAGGTCTACGCGACTGGGCCCTCCTCGTGACGTTCTGGGTCGGCCCCTACGCTGCAGCGAGGCTCGTTTCCGCGCAGGACATAATGCGCTTTCTCAAGATCCTCGGAGCGATAACGCTGACAGTAAGCGCAGCGGCGATCGCGTGGCAGTTCTCACTGCAGTTGACGGCGGGCGATAATTTACGACCGGTCATGCTGGGCCTTAACCACGGCGTACTAATCGTGGCCGTTGCGCTCGGCATCACCGTGGTGATCCAAGCCAGCGGCGCGTCCGGGAAATGCTCGATCGCAACCTGGACAAGGCCGATGATCGCCGCGCTGGTCACCGCTGCGCTCGTGGTAGTCGGAGCGCGCGGCGTCGTTATCGCGACCATCGCGACTGCCTTGCTAATGGTACTGGCTCCCACCCGCGATGGACGCCGCGGGCGCATTGTCGTTTTCGCCGCTATACTTGTCGGAGCCACGCTCGCACTGATATTGAACCACGCTGCCCGCGACTTCATGGTGCGCACATATCTGCCGCTAGAACCGCCGGTGGGGGCTGGCCTTCCGGGCTTGGGACGAGACTCGCCGGCAGGCGCTGGCGTTCTGAGCTTGGGAGGAGACTCGGAACCGCCGGCGGGCGTACCGCGGGAGGAGTGTGATCAACTTTTTAAAATGGTTGATTCGACGCCGATTCGGATTTGGTTGATTCAACAAGGCTTCTTACTTTTTCGAGAAACGCCAGTATTCGGAATCGGGCTCGAAAACTTCGCTGCCCGCACTTGCCCAGGCAGCTTTCCGCATAACACTATTTTACAAGCCTTCGTCGAGATGGGCGTTGTTGGGGGCATCGCGTACGTACTACTGCTCGGCACTGCGATATTCTTGTTAATCGGCTTGACGATTAACCGTCTCCCTTGCACGAGTCGCCCAGCGATTGTTGTGCTCGCATTGCTCTTATTCTTCATAATTCTCGATCAATTCTATGGACGGATCCTTTTGTCGTCGACAGCTGGTCTCTTGCTGGGCTTTTCAGCATCACTGGTCACGAGATCCGAGCATCCGCACTTGCGCGGCTGGCCTATTCGAAATTCTGAAAACTCTCGGTGAGATGACTATGACGAATGACCAAGCGTTTCGCGGGACGACCGCCTCCTTCCCCACTCTGTCGATCATCACACCGTCCTTCAACCAAGCAGAGTTCTTGCCTCAGACGCTCGACAGCGTTCTCAACCAGAAATATCCAAAACTTGAATACATTGTCATCGACGGTGGTTCCACAGATGGCTCCCGGGAGATTATCGAACGCTACAGTGACCGTTTGGCCTTTTGGGTTAGCGAGAAAGACCGAGGCCAAGTGCACGCTCTCAACAAGGGATTGCAGCGCGCCACTGGCGACTGGGTGGGCTGGCAAAATTCCGACGACTTCTATTTGCCCGGAGCTTTTAAGTCATTTGCCGTGGCCACTAAACGCTATCCATATGCCGACATTGTTATAGCCGACATCGTCCTTGTCGACGAGGCTGGCGCGCCGATTCGAGATGTCAGGTACGTCAAGCCAACCTACGAAAGTGTATTCGCAGAAGGCATGCTGCTGGCAAATCAGGCAGCGTTCTGGCGTCGAGGGCTGCACGAGCGAGTTGGTTTTTTCGATGAGAGGTACAATTGCTCGTTCGACTATGATTGGTTTATTCGCCTCTTAAAGTGTGGGCGCGCGGTTCATGTCCGGGAACATTGGGGCTGCCTTCGGCATCATAGCCAAACCAAGACGAGTGTTCTTGCCGAAAATTTTGCGAAGGAGAACTTGGCAATCCGCGGTGGGCACGCGCCCTCAGGCCTGAGCGTGGCCTACTCCCAGTTGCGCCGCTTGGCCCTGACGCTCGCCTATGGAGATATTGGATACATTATGCGCGGGTTACGACGGCGCACTATCGGAAAATGAAAATAATTGCCGCGGTTTCGTTTTGATTTTCGAAACGGCGCTGACGAGATTGTTTTGATGCCTGATCCTGATTGCGCGCCTAAGCAAGTCTTTAGCTGATGAGAAAGCCGCCAACATGAGCATGAGAGGCAGAGACATTTGGAAACTGTGAACCTCGGTGAGATGGGCCGGAGCTATTGGGGCTGCGGTAGTAGGCTTACTAACGGCGGCGACTGGAGACGTTCCGATCGTGCCGTCTCCATTCAGGTCCTGATGGAATGCGGTTTCGAGAGACTCTAGCGCGGTGCTGCCGCCGGACACGATCCCGGTCAGATTGGTGATGTAGTTGCCGCTCGCATCCGCGCTCCAGACAGTGTAGCTGTCACTCCCAGGAACTTTCCAAACGAAATCGGAGCCGCTCGCCCGTCTGCTCTGCCGCTATCGGAGCCCACGGCGCACTGGCCGGTGACGACCGCCACGCCGTTGTATTTTAGTAGTGGACCTGAGCTGCCGAGCTCGTAGTTATTGCCGGCCTGCAGGAGGCTGGTTTGGCTACAGCCTCGACGCTTGGGAACCCGATCGTGCGATCTCCATTCAGGGTCGATGGAATACGGTTTCGAGAGACTCCAGCGCGGTGCTGCCACCGGTCACGATCCCAGTCAGATTGGTGATGTAGTTGCCGCTGGCATCCGTGCTCCAGACCGTGTACGCGTCCCCACTAGGCACTTTCCATGCGAAGTCAAATCCGCTCGCCGTCTGCTCCGCCGCGATCGGAGCCCAAGGGGCGAACTGACCGCCGACGACCGGCGCTCCGCCGTACTTCAGCGCCCGGCCGGAGTTGCCCGTAAGCGTAGCTCTGCGGCCCTTTTGAATGACGCTTGACGCCTATTTTGTTCGCGTGGCGCGTCGCCGAGGTCTCCATGTGTC